>JBJKPT010000411.1:0-8316 GCA_046706045.1 Desulfobacterales bacterium | reverse complement strand
GGGCAGAGGTTTCCGCAGGCGATGCAGATCCGCTGGCAGCCGCTGGTGCCCATGCGAAAGTCCAAAACCGGCGTCCAGACGCCTTCGATGCCGGCTTCGAGTCCCGCCGGGCGGATCACGTTGGTGGCGCACACCCGCATGCACTGGCCGCTCTTGATGCAGCGCCGGAGAAAGTCTGCCTCAGGGAGGGCTCCCGGCGGACGAACCACCGCCGGATTCCAGGCATTGCCGGTCATGCCGGCAAGCCTCGCCATGGGCACGGCCGCTACCCCCGCGGTGAGCGCCGCCACAAATTCCCGCTTGGATAGGTCCGGCACGGCGATCTCCCCTGCTGCCGATGGATGCAGTCGATAGCCCATGACGCCGTGACGACACGCCTCCAGGCAGTTCATGCACAGGACGCACTCGGCGGTGCGAAGGACCCCGGACGGTTCGCATCCGCCCTCGCAGTGCCGGTCGCAGGCCGAGCAAGCCGTGCAGCCCTCGGCTTTCTGGCCCACCCGCCACAAGGCGTTCTTTCCCAACACGGCGAACAGCGCCCCCAGCGGGCAGACGAACCGGCAGTAAAACCGGGGAATCACGAGGTTCAGGAGTACGGCCGCCCAGAAGACGGCACCGATGGCGAAAGCACCGGGGTAGAGCCGGCCGGCAGGAGAAAGGGGCAGGGCCCGGCCGTCCAGCAATGGGATCAGGGTCAGATTGATCGATCGAAAAAACAGCGGGATGGGATCCAACAGGCCGGTCTGCAGGGAAGCGACCAAAAGATGCGAACCGTCGGCGAAAAGACCCAGCACCACCCAGCCGGCGGAGACGGCGGCAATGCCGGCAACCCAGCGTGACCATGACAATCGTTTCATCCGGACCGCCCCCGCACCCACCAGAAGCAATCCGATCACAACGCCGGCAGCGATGAGCGCTGAGGCGGTGGAAAGCCGCAGCAGCCGGCGGATCAGATCCCCGCCGGCGGCACCGAGCAGGAAAACGAGGAGGATGTACTTGATGCCCTGTCCGCGGCGGTAGCGGTTGGCGGCGATCATCGCCGATGCCTTGCGGCCCCGGTTGGCGAGCCACCCCAGCGCCTGGTGAAGGGCGCCGAAGGGGCAGACCCAGCCGCAGAAAAATCGGCCCAACACGATGGTCGGGATCACGGTGGCAAGGCCCCACAGCAGGCCGGCGTAGAGGGTGCCGGTCGCAAGCAGCGTGCCCAACCCCACCAGCGGGTCCAACTGAAGCAGCCAGTCGACCGGCCAGCCCCGCAGCTGCCACCATTGCTCGCCCAGGCTGGAGACGAGACAAAACCACAAAAAGATCAAGAAGAAAAAAATCTGTCTGATGCGCCTGGCCGTGACGATTTTCATGAAGATCGGTCCCTAACGTTTTCCTCATCCGAAAGGATCGGCGGCATGCCGTCATCGGGCATCCGGGTTATCCGGTCCGTACCTCTTTCAACGCCAGGGAACGGGTGTCGGCCGTTCCCGCGCCGGCGCGCTCGGCCTTGGCGATGAACGGCAGATCCGCCGGGCTTCGGCCGAGGAGTGTGGCGCCGACGGCGTCGGCCGCGACCGGATCGGTACTCACGATCAGGGTGTCGGTGGATTTGAGATCGGAAAGGGAGCCGCCGGTCGGTCCGTTGGTCATCATGGACTGGATGCCGTCCAGCACCACCACCGTGGGCCGGATCATCATGGCCAGTTCCTGGATGATGGTATGGATGTCCTGGTGAAAGATGTTGCGTCGTCCGCCCAGCAGACCATACCAGTTCTTCTGGGTCATGGATGCGCCGCTGCGGTTGTGGTCCTTGACCGGCGCAAGGCCGATCACGCGATCCGCCCCTTTGAGGGGACCGTAGAAAACCGGCCAGTCCCGGATCAGGTGACCTCCCGCGAGGCTGAAACGCCGAAACAACGATTCGCCGGGAAGGGTGACCTCGGCCCCGGCCCGGCGGGCCGCCGCTTCGATACCGGTCAGGGAAAAACAGGAGGCCGGGTCGTTGATGGGGTTGTCGGTCACGACGACCCGGGAGGCGCCGGCCTCAAGGCACAGTTTCGTCACGGCCGCCACCAGGTCCGGATGGGTGGTGGCGCAAAGCGACGGGGGCGAGGCAAAGGCCGCATTGACTTTCAAAAGCACCCGTTCACCGGGCTTGACGAACACGCGCATCCCGCCCAGGGCCTCGAAGGCCTTCCGGACGCACCGCGCCCGGTCCGTCCCATTGGCGATGCAGATCTTGCCCTTCATCCCCGCAATGGAAAAATCCGGAATCCGGACCACGGCGGCGTCTTCGGAACCCGATTGGGGCATCGTGCCGCTGTAAAAACCGATTCCCAAGGCCCCGACCGCGGCAACGGAGAGACCGGCCCGGGTGCAACGCCCGATAAATTCACGGCGATTGATGGAGGGTTCGGTCACTTGCAACTCCTTTCAGGTGTTCGTCCACACGCCGGGCAAGGGTTTTGGCCGCCTTTAGGTCTTTGGCTTCGTGAACCCCTGCCAGGTACCGCCCCATGCCGAAGACGATCTCGTAGGTGTCGAAAAGCTTCAGCACGGCGGCACCGTCGACAGGCTCCGGGGTATCCACGGCGGTGGCGCCGTAGGACAACAACAGTTTCCGATAGTTGCCCGCCAGCGCGGTTGCGGCCTCCCGGCTCTGCCGCTCCGAAACAAAGGCCGTCATCCGGGCGCCGCCGATCCGGTATTCGCAACTGTAAATCCGGTCGAGCGGTTCGTAGCCGAACGCGTTGGCGGCGATCAGCTGAAAACTGCCGGCCTGGCGCCCCTCCCCGGGAAAGAGGTCGAGACCGGTCGCACCGCCCACCGTTCTGCCGCCGTGCGTTCTCACAAAAGCCCGCGCCAGCATCCCCATGGCCTGCTGGAGGCCCTTGGATGCGTCCGTACCGATGATTTCCAGGTAGAAGTGCGACCGGGTCATGAACAAGGCGTTTTCCGTGCGGTAGGCATTGGGGACGATGCCGTCGGGCCGGGCCCCGTCCCGGCGCTGCATGCTGAAAACGGAAAAGGCGTTCTCCGGGGTCGCCATGTCGTAGACGAAGAGTTCCACCCAGTTTCCGGCGGCGTTGTCCATGGTGAATCGCTGGGTGCTCAGCGAAACAAAACCCGAAGACAGGTAGAGATCGGCCCGGCCGTCGATTTTTTCGTAAAGGGTTTCCGGACGGAATCGTTCCGGCGGCGAAAAGGCCACGAGTCCGGACCCGACGGGAACCAGGGAGGCGTTTTCAACAACCGCCGCGGGCAGGGTTTGGGCCGCGGGCCGCATGGCGACCACCGCCGGATTGAGGCGATACTGGCGCATGAAAATGCCGATGCCCACAGCCGCCAGAATGACCATGACGACGATTGAGAGACGGATTTCGGTTTTACCCGGTCTCGGATCTGCCGATGCGTTCATCGAGATCACCCATCGCGCGATTATAACCCACGTTTCCTGCACGTTGAGAATTTATTTGGCATGCTCGATCGGATGAAAAGATTTTTTTGAGATAGCTTCTATTCACTCGCCGGCACCGCCCGGCCCCTGACCTTTCCCCGAAGGATCGGAATCAGCGGGATGAAGCAGATGAGCACCAGCGTCATGACCCAAAAGATGTCGATGTAGGCCATGGTGCGTGCCTGCTGCTCGAGTCCGCGGTCGATCAGCGCAAACGCCAGCGGCCCCCGATTGGCCGGCAATGCCCCGGGCCGTCCCAACAGCCACCGGGCAATCGTGGTGAACCGTTCACGGTAGATGGGGTTGTACGGATTGATTGCCGGCGTCAACCGGGCCAGATGGAACTGGGTGCGGCGCGCCAGGAGGGTGGAGGCGGTGGCAATGCCGACGGAGGAAGCCTCGTTTCGGATGAGATTGTAAAAGCCGGTGGCATGGCCCATCTGGTTTGCCGGCATGGTGCTGTAGGCCGCCGCGGCCACCGAGATGAAGAGAAAGCCGGTCCCGAACCCCTGAAGTCCGCGGGCCGTGGCAAGGTAGGCGAACGTCACGTCGAGGTTGAGATCGCTCAGCATGAGAAGGGAACTCAGCATGACCAGAACACCGAAAAGAAGCAGCCAGCGGGCATCGACCGACTCGATGAGTTTTCCGCCCACCAGCATCGCCGCGAGAGCGGCCATCCCGCCCGGCGCCAGGATCAGCCCCGCCAGGGTGGCCGTGTAGCCCAGCATGTCCTGGACGAAGAGCGGAAGCATGACAAGGGTCGCATAGAGCACGAAATACTGGAAAAAACTCAAGAAGACGCCGGCGCCGAATTCCTTGTTCTTCAGAATCGAGAGATCCACCAGGGCATTCTCGTAAGTGACCGACCGCCAGATGAAAAAAATCAAGCCCACAAGGGCCAGCACGGCGAACACCTGGATGAAATGGCTCTGAAACCAGTCGAGGCGGTCCCCTCGGCTGAGGACGATTTCGAGGCTGCCGAGGCCGAGGATAATGTAGAGGAAACTCTGGTAGTCCACACGCCCCTTGGGTTTTTGGATGTAGGGCGGGTCGAACACGAAGATCGAGGTAAGAAAAATCGCCAGCAGCCCGATGGGCAGGTTGATGTAGAAAATCCACCGCCAGCCGGCCTGGTCGGTGATCCAGCCGCCGAGGATGGGACCGATGATCGGGCCGAAGACCACGCCGATACCAAAATAGGACAGGGCCTTGCCCCGCTTGTGCGCCGGATACGCCTCCAGAAGGATCGCCTGGCTCATCGGAACCATGATCCCTCCGGAAAACCCTTGCAGCACGCGCATCACGATGCAAACGGCAAGGTTGACCGAGGCGCCGGTTCCCACCGACGCCAGCGTGAACACCCCCAAAGACAGAATGAAAGTTCGGCGCCGCCCAAAAAAGTTGCCCAGCCATCCCGTTAACGGGACGATCACGGCGTTGGCCACCAGGTAGGAGGTGATCACCCACGTGACCTCGTCCACGCCTGCGGAAAAGGAACCCTGCATGTGGGGCAGGGCCACATTCGCCACCGAGGTGTCCACCGCCTGCATCATCGTGGCCAGCATGGTGGTGAACGTGATCATGAAGATGTTGGACTGCCGTGCCATATCGATGTCCGTACCCGTTCTTCATCCGGAAAGGAAAATCGCCGGGATGTCCTTTGCCCCGATATAAACCTCTTTTTGTCCGGGGATTCAAGCGCTGCGTTTCTTGCCCATCATTCTTGCCGCGGAAACCTCTTTTTCGGCGCCGACCGAAACCGCAAACGCTTGATTGCCGATCATTTGAAAAGATGGTTGACCATGGCGGAACCCAAGAGATTTGTACCGGAGCCCTGGTCGCCGCCACCTGTTTTTCGAACCGTCCCCGCCACCCCTGCCCGGGAAATGATCCATGGGCCCGCTTTCCATCTTTTCCGGCGGCAGGATCTTCGCTATGATGTCACCAACGCGTTCGGTGACGGCGGAATTCCACCGGACCTTTGGAAATCAACCCGGTTCCATCCGGATACCCGAACGCCCGGAACCCCGAACCGCCTTGGCGGCGGCTTCCGGCGCGAGGCGCTTTTGGGGCACCCCGGAACCGGACCAGACGCGATGGTTGCCTATGCACTTCGTATCGATTCTGTTTCGCTCCTTCCGCCGATTTCTGGAAGACGACTGCATGGTCCTGGCATCGGCCATCGCATTCGGTTTCCTGCTTTCCCTCATCCCCTTTCTGACCCTTTCCATCATGGTAACCAAGGCCATCCAGCACGCGCTCCAGGTAAAGGGCTTTTTGCCGTCGGATGCCATCCGGATTCTTACGGACGACCTGATCCGGATCGTCCCCTTCGTCTCCAAGAAATGGGTGGGATCGATTTTGATCCATCCCCAGGCGGCAAGATCCTTCCGCATTTTCACCCTCCTCATGCTGCCGGTCGTCAGCGGCCTGATTTTCCATGAGCTCGAGATCGCCTACAGCAAGATCTTCCGGAAATCCCCCCGCCCGCTCCTCCTCCGGCAGGTGATCTACTCCTGTGTGAGCATCCTTGCCATCCCGGTGCTCTTCATCGCCAACACCATCTGGACCTTCGCCTCGTCCATCCTTCCCCGGGTTTTCGACTTTCTCCGGGCTTCCGGATTGGCGGAACATGTTTCCATCGCCTTTCCGGAGATCCCCTTGATCGGCATCGACCTCGTGTCCGTGGCCACGCTTTTGCTCTTCTACGTGGTCACGGTACGGATGTTTCTGAAGCAAGGCGTGGCAAGACTCCACATTCTGCTCTCCGGACTGGTGTTCGTTCTGCTCTGGGTTATGGCAAAACAGCTGTTTGCATTCTATCTCTCATCGATCGCGTCCCTGGACATCCTCTACGGGTCCTTGAGCTCGCTCATCATTCTCTTAATCTGGATCTTCTACTCGGCCGCGGCCTTGCTTTTCGCCGTGGAGGTGATGTACACCCTTAGTACCGACGCAAAAACGTCCTCTTGACCAAAAGTGCCGGATATCGGTGCCCGGTCCGCCTGAAGCGGGCCGCCCCCGGTGCTCCGTCCGCAGGCACGTAAATCGATTCCCGAACCCGTTCGGCCGTCATGACAAACGAAGTGCAAGGAGGCTCCAAATGCCGGATACGGAAAAAACTGACCCCAAAAAAGAATCTTCGGATGAGAAACTAACCGCTGAAGAAAAACAATCCTCCCCAAAAACGGCCGAACAGAAAACCGGCGAAACGGCCCATACCGCCGAGGCCATCAAACAGGAAAAAGATTTTTTAGACGAAATCTCGGAAAACATCGGGGAAAGCGCAAAAAAAATAGGGGAAAAGGCGACCCAATTGGCCGACACCATCGTCGATAAATTCAAAAAAGGAATTTCGCAAGCCTTCGACGCCGGGGCCAAGATCGTCGAGAACGTCTCCCAGGCCGCCCAGGAATACGCGGAAAAGTACAAAACGGAATCCGAAATTACGAAGCTGAACGACCAGAAAGACCAGCGGATGACCCAGTTGGGGCAATATGTCTTTAAACACCACCTTGCAGGGGGCAAATTCACGGAATCCTTCTTCAATAAAAAGGCGACCGTTGAACAATTCGACCGGATTGATATATTGGACAAGGCGATCATTGAAACCGGAAAACAACTGGATAATGAAAAAAAATAACGGCAAACCAGGTCAAGGAGCCATGCCATGGGGTTGTTGGATAAAATCAAAGAGAGCCTGTTCCAGAGTTCGGAAAAGATTTCCGACGCGACCGAACGCATGGTTGGAAAAGGGAAAAAATTCGGTGGCGAGGGGGTAGACTTCACCCGGGAAATTTTTGCGAACATCAGTGAAAAAACAACCGATGTGACCGCCCTGGTGAAACTCAACCGTGAATTGGCGACGCTTTCAAAGCAATTGGAAGCCGAATTCTTAAATCTCGGAAGATCGTTTTTTACCCTATACCGCAGGGGAGAATTTTCCCCCGAAAACGAAATTTTCCGGGAACAGATCACGGCCCTCGAGGCGCTGGACGGCACCGTCAGGGCAAAGCAGAATGAATACGACCGGTTAAAAAAGAAGCATTCCAGCAATTATGTCGTGGACAAGCTCAGCGAGGACCTCGCTTCGGCCAACGCGATTATCGACCAGGTGGTTATTTCCGAAAAGTCCAATGTCGTCAACAAGCTATTAAAGGACATCGTGCTTCCCAAAGAGGCCCTCGTCTCCGCCATCAAACGGCGTGATGACGTGATCATCCCGGATGGCAACACTCAGCTCAAAACCGGGGACCAGGTCATTGTCATCGGAAAAAAAGACGACGTGGAAAAAATCGTCAAGCGGTTTGCCGCAAACTAGCCGTCTCGACATGGGGATTTTCGGTCGAGATCAAGGCGAGGCCGAGGATCCACCCAAAGGCATACGACAGCATGTCGAGGGCTGAAGACGAAGACTCAACGTCGATGCCGGGTGAAAAAAATTTTTTGAGATAGCTTCGAATCGTCGGCCGTCCGGCGATTCCCACGGCGGTGAACGGGATATCTGACATTTCCGTGTATTCCGTGACTTGAGCAACCACCCACCCGCTCCATCCCGCTCGATTCAATAACCTCATGGTGGTACGACACAACACCCTCGTAAAGACGCAAATAGACCGTCTGTGGATGGGCATCAGGCGCTCGGCCGAAGCGTCTCCCGGATGTCGTCGAGGAGCTTTGTGCGCTGTTCGTTGTAGGCGGCGTCGTTGTTCATGACCATGTCCAGCTGGCGGGTGTGGATGATGAGATAGCCGAGGATCCTCAGGCGCTCGATCATGAACTCCGGGCCGTATCCTTCCATGCGGGCAAAGACGCCGTCGCCTTTGACCTCGGCCCGGAATCCGAATTTCTCCAGGATCTCGGCCACGAAC
>JBJKPT010000410.1:0-2779 GCA_046706045.1 Desulfobacterales bacterium | reverse complement strand
TCCCAGAATGGGCGATGGGAACCGATATTTGATCCGGTCCCGTCCCTTGCCGGGGGTTGACGGGAACCCAACCCTCAGCCGGGCCCTCCTCCGGCGAAAAAAGGCTAAAGTTTCCCCCCCGCCTGCGGATAAATTCAGCGGGTCCAAACCATATTCCAATTAAATCGCAAAAGGGGTTTCGCAAAATGATGAGCGCGCTTCGCAACTTCAAGATTCAACATAAGATGCTGTTATCAAACGCCTTATACATTATTCTGATCGGGGCCATTATCTTTTTTTCGTTGAACTCCAGCGCGCTGATCAAAAGGCTCTCGGGCAAGCAGAAAGCATCTGATGGGACGGCGGACGGAATACAGCGGGCCGCCACCGATATCCGCGCTTATCTCGATAAAAATATCCCCTATTCCGGGCTCGTGGAAAGACGCAAGGCACTGGATGCGGAACAAAACCAGCAAAATCTTTCCGGGATTTTTGAAAAACTGTGGGCGGATGTAGGCCAAATCCGTCAACTCCGCGCAGAAAATGCCCAGATGGAAGACCAAATCAATGGGTTGACGGATTATGCCATTCAGCAATCCAACGGATACATCCAGCAGGTGGTCCCGAAATTGGTCGACAAGGAAACCCGGGGGAGTGTGACCGATCTGGAAAGAAAGGTGATCCTCGGCGCGGACATCAACACGACTTCGAATTACCGGATAAAGGTTCTCTTTGGTCGATTGAAGGGAGATATCCATCAAAAGGATGCCTTCCTGGCGCTGTGTACGGCAACGCTCGAAAATACGGAGAAAGACCTGAAACACCTTGCCGGAACCCCCTTTGAGGAGCTGCCGAGAAAGGCGAAAGAAAGCATTCTCAAAATCCGGGAGCTGTCCTTAACGTACATCAAAAACATGGAAGCCGAGGCGTCTGTTCGGAAGGCAATTTTCGATGGGATCAATGCCCGCCTCAAAGACATCCGCGACATCAAGGACAAGAACAGTGCAACGCTTTTCGGCACGATGAAAACATATTTTCGCAATATGCTGATCATCATCCTCGTCGTTTCCCTCATTGGGATTTTGGCCAGCGTGGTCACGGCAAGATCGGTATCGAGGACGTTGAGGGAGGTTATTGGCGGCATGTCTGGAGCATCCCAGGAGGTCGCATCCGCCTCCGGCCAGATGTCGACGGCCAGTCAGTCCCTCGCCGAAGGCACTTCCGAGCAGGCGGCGGCCATCGAGGAAACATCCTCTTCCTTGGAAGAGATTTTATCCATGACCAAGCTCAACTCCGAAAATACCATGAAGTGCAAAACAATCATGCAGGAAGCCCGCCGGATTGTCGGAAGAGTCGATGGCCACATGAGCAGCATGTCGGAAGCGATTGCGAAAATCACGATATCCAGTGGACAGACAATAAAGATCGTAAAAACAATCGATGAGATCGCCTTCCAAACCAACCTGCTCGCCCTTAATGCCGCGGTGGAAGCCGCCAGGGCCGGAGAGGCAGGAGCAGGATTCGCCGTGGTGGCCGACGAGGTTCGAAATCTCGCCATGAGGGCTGCCGAAGCGGCCAAAAACACCACCAACCTCATCGACAACACCATCAAGGCGGTCAAAGAGGGAAGCGAACTCATGGAACTCACCAAGGGCGCCTCCCGTGAGAACATTGAGAATGCAGAAAAAGTGGATGGGCTGGTGGCCGAAATCGCCGTCGCATCCCAGGAGCAGGCGAAAGGCATTGAACAATTGAATACCGCTGTGGCAGATATGGAAAAGGCGACACAGCAAAACGCTGCGCATGCCGAAGAGTCTGCCGCCGCTTCCGAGGAGATGAGCGCCCAAGCGGAGAAGCTGAACGAGCTTGTCGAAGGCCTTGTCGCCCTTGTCGGCGGGTCTGAAAACGGAAAACGGAAAGAGGCAATTGAAAAACCACCTCGATACGCCGTCGGGCATTTCACTTCAAAACCATTCCTGCGGCGTATCGAAGCTCCCGGCGAGAAAGGCGATCCTGGCTTCGACACGCCTCGGGCCCTCCCGGATGTTTGGGAGCGGTAACCCGGGCCTGATGCGCTTCGCCCATCCGCCGTTACCGGTCGGCAATGGAGGTTGCCATGAACGACACCGCGCTGGTCCTCATCGACGTTCAAAACGATTATTTTCCCGGTGGCAGGATGGCACTCGAAGGTTCCGAAGCGGCGGCTCGCCACGCGGCCCGGGCACTCGATCATTTCCGCCGCCACGGCCTGCCGGTTTTTCATATCCGGCACGAATCGACCCAGCCGGGCGGAGGGTTCATGCTCCCCGGCACCGCCGGGGCTGAGATTCATCCCATGGTCGCCCCCCGGGGCGGCGAAGCGGTCATCACCAAGCACTACCCAAACGCATTCCGCCAAACCGGACTCTTGGAGGCGCTCCAAAAGCAGGGCGTCACCCATCTGGTTTTCGCCGGCATGATGACCCACATGTGCATCGACACCAGCGTCCGGGCCGCGTTTGACCTCGGTTTCCGTGCCACCCTGCTAAAAGACGCCACCGCCACCCGGGCCCTTTCCCTGGGGGATGGAACGATCCCCGCCGCCCAGGTGCAGGAGGCCTTCATCGCCGCACTGGGTCCGGTTTTTGCCACCGTGGTCGATACGGCAACCTTTCTCGGATGAGAATTACTAAGGCGATCATAAGTGCATGGACATCATTTCCATTTTAAGGCTTGATTGAAGCCATTTCATGCTCAACTGTGTCTACAGAATTATGCTCGTCTTAGTAACTTCGCCGGTTTCGGATACTCCGATAAATGA
>JBJKPT010000409.1:0-4392 GCA_046706045.1 Desulfobacterales bacterium | reverse complement strand
GGGTCTTTTTCGTGGACGATGCGATGTTCACCGGCCCCGCCACCGTGTATTCGAAGGCCAGCGGGGTGCGGTGCTGCCGGGCCTCGGCGTAAACGGCCGGCGCGTTCGCCTCGGTCGGGGCCCCCATCCTCGAGGCGAGGGTCTCTTCCGAACGAAGGGCCTTTTCGGCCAGGGCCTTCATCGCCATGGGCGCCCGGCCCAGGGGTTCCGGCACGTCCAGCCACCAGGTCGAAAGGGTCGGCACCCCGGCCCCGCGCAGGACCACGGCGTTGGAGACGGTCACCGGAATCCCGGTCCAGTCTTCTCCGGTGGTTTGCACGACGTCGGCAAAGAGGGAGAGGTCCACCCCGGAGCGGTCCAACGGAACCGAGGCCTTGTAGGAAGGCGTCCAAGTCGCGTTTCCCACGAGATAGGTGGTTTCGACCCGGTCGTTCTGTTGGGTCGCGGACCGGTACAGCACCTCGATGCTGCGGCGGACGTTTTGCCGGGGGGCCTGGAGCTCATCGCGTTGCCGCTTCAGAGCCTCGATTTTTTCCCGGTCCCTTTTCAGCTCGGTATCGATCCCCCGGATGCCGTCGTAGAGTTTGCCGTATTCGGTGCCGATGAACGCGAGGGTCTTTCCCACGGCGGCCGTCTCCGGCATCCGGGTGACGATCTCCCGGGGCATCTGCACGTGGGCGAAATCGACCAGCGAGTCGAGAAAATCGACTTGCTTCTTCAAGGCGTTGCGTTGATCCGAAAGGGATCGCGCCTCTTGTTGAAGGGTGTCGATGGCCGCGTCGAGACGCTTGAGCGCTTCCTGGGACGGGCCCTCGACCGGCAGGGTGACGGTTTCCACCCCCAGCAGCTCGCCCGTCCCATAGACGTCGGCGGTGACGGCATCGGCGTTGATTTGATAGGCCTCGACGTCGATGCGGATGGTGTCCGCCCCGGCCGGGACCGCGACCCGGGCCTCCCGGGTGACCAGCGCCTGGCCGGTGAAGACGGTGACCTTGGTGATCCGTGACGGCGCATCGATGGTCGCGCCCAAAGCCGCGCCCGTTGAAAGCAGGAAAAAGCACACGAACAGCCATGGCAGACAGCGTTTCATCGTTCCTCCAAAGTGTGTGGGGTTGGGAGTGGGATGATCGAATCATGCCCTAGCCGCGAACCCAGCGCAAGATCTCTTTGCCAGAACGAATCGGCGTGGTTAGTATGTTGCACTTGCATTACAGGGTGATGGGTCATGATGCCGATAATCTTTCTTGCCATGCTGTGGGCCGGTTGGTGCATTCTTCATAGTGCGCTCATTTCTCCCGCCGTCATCGGTTTCTGGCAAGGGCGGCTCGGCCGCGGTTTCCGGTTCTACCGGCTGCTTTACAACGGGTTTGCCATCGGCACGCTCATCCCGGTTTGGCTTTACGGCGAATCGCTCGCCAACGCAGCGGTACTGGTCCGCTGGGAAGGCTGGCAGCGGATTCCCCAGGTGTTGATGCTGGCCGGTGCCGTGGCATTTTTTGTTGCCGGCGCCCGGCGCTATGACGGCTTGCAGTTTCTCGGATTGCGGCAGCCCCGCGAATCCTCGACCTGCCTCGGGCTGACCGATTCCTGCGGATTCGATTCCGGTGGGGTGCTTGCCATGGTGCGCCATCCCTGGTATGCAGGCTCTTTTTTGATCCTCTGGGCACGAAACATGACGGCGGCAGACCTGGTGGCGAACGTCGTGCTCTCGGTCTACCTCGTGATCGGCACCCGCCTGGAAGAACGCAAACTGGTGGCGGCGTTCGGGGATGCCTACCGGCAGTACCGGAAAGGGGTATCCATGTTTTTCCCGTTCAAATGGGTGCGGGCGCAAATTCGAAAGGGGCATTGACCATGTTCTCTGCAGGCATCCATCCGACCGATTCCATTTCCCCGGTTTCCGTTGTCCGGATCCGTGAGGCCTTTGGCCCCGAAGATGCGGCGACGGCGCCTCGGCTGTTTACGGGGTGCGTGGAAACCCGTTGAAGGGCGCCCCATCCTTTTTTGAGACCGTGGCATTTCCTTTCAAATCATGGCATACAACCCGGGTGGGGCGCTGTTGGCGAAAGGCCGGAGGGCGGAGCCGCCGCCGATGGCGATGAAACCCCGGACCCGTACTTCCAGGAGCGTGGACGCGATGTTTTCCGTTCATGTGAATTACAAGAAAAACCGGGTTTATCTGGACATTCTGCGCCCGACGCCGGAAGACTACGAACGCGGGCTGAACGAATACGAGCAGGTCAGCCTGAAGATGCGCCCGAATTTTACCTGCCTCACCGATTTCCGGCGCTTCGGCCCGCCGGGCCCGGAGCACCGCGGGCCCTTCGGACGGATCCAGGAGATGGCATGGGCCACGGGCCTTGCCAAGTCCGCCCGGGTCGTGGAGCCGGCGGATTTGAACGATTTCGGCAGGCGGGTGCTTGGGGTGAACCCGCCGCGCTACATCGTGGAATACACCACGACCCTGGAAGAGGCCGAATCGATCCTGGATGCGTTTCGCCGGGAGATCACCCGGCCGTCGGGCCGAGGCAGACGGATCTCCCATTTCAAGATCATCGGCAGGGATGGATGGCAAGACGCCGAGCGCTATCCGGATTACGTGAGCGCCCTTTGCCGCCTCAAGGCCCTGCGTGCGGCGGGGCGCACCGATGCCGTCATCGCACCGGCCGCCTCCCGGACCGGGGAAAATCCGAAATAAGCCTTCTCGGACAACAACCGGAGGAAAACATATCATGGGACTGATCGATGGACTGCGCTACAACCTCCGGGGTCTGGCATTGGGGCTCCGCACCCCGCGGCTCTTGTTTCTCGGGGCCTGCCGGCTGCTGGTGATCCTGGCGGTGGGTATCGCCGCCATAGCACTGGCCGTCGCCTATTGCCGCGATCTCACCCAGTGGCTCTGGTCGGCTCCGGCATCGGGATGGGCCCTCTGGCTTTGGCAGCTTCTTTCCTGGCTGATCGCCGTGCTTCTGACCGGCATCGGCACGGTCGTGGGCTACCTTCTGGCCCAGGTCCTCTTTGCCGTGCTCATCATGGACGCCATGTCCCGCGTCACCGAACGCATGGTGGCCGGAGACGGCGGGATAACATCGGCGATGCCCTGGATTCGACAACTCGGCCATCTCGTGCGCCAGGAAATTCCCCGGAGCCTGTTGCCGGTGACGCTGAGCCTCCTGCTTCTGGTGGCGGGCTGGTTTTCGATCCTGGGGCCGGTGGTGACCGTGATCTCGCCACTGGTGGCCGCGGTGTTTCTCGCCTGGGACTGCACCGACCTGGTTCCGGCCCGACGGATGCGGCCTTTTAACGAACGGTTCCGGTTTCTCATGAAGCATGTCGGGTTCCATCTCGGCTTCGGCCTTTGGTTTCTCGTGCCGGTGGTCAACATGGTGATGCTGAGTTTCGCCCCCATCGGCGCGACCCTCTACCATCTGGATCAGGCCGCCGGCGCCGATCCGGTTTAACCGTCCTCATCCCGGCCCCGGGGGAGAGGATTGGGGGGGAGGGAAACCACGGGATGGAAAACGTGAAACACAAACTTATAAAATTCGATCGTGAATCAACGTTGACGTGACCCCGGTCGGGCGCTCCCTCCGGATTTACAAACCGGGTGAAATTGTGTAAGCGGTTAAATTTCGGAAAGAAAACGGATGGCGAGGCCGCGCGGAGCGTGCCGGAGCGTGGTTCGGTGCCCGCCGCCTCCAGAGGGCCCTCCGAGAGCCCCGCACCCGTAAATCCCCCCAACCGGACGAGGTAGACGCGATGACAAAAATCGGAATCATCGGCGGTTCCGGACTCGACGATCCCAATTGGTTGCGCGAGGCCGCCGAAGCGGCGGCGAAGACCCCTTACGGCGATCCATCGTCTCCGCTGACCACGGGGATGATCGGCGATGCCCCGGTGGTGCTGCTCTCCCGCCATGGCCGCCGCCACCAGCTGAGCCCCAGCCAGGTCAATTACCGGGCGAACATCCATGCCCTCCGGGCCCAGGGCGTGACCCATATCCTGGCCACCAGCGCCTGCGGGAGCCTCCGCGAGGAGATCCGCCGGGGCGATTTCATCATCGCCGATCAGTTCATCGATTTCACCCGTTTGCGCAAGAACACCTTTCACGAGTCCTTCGAGGGAGGGGCCGTGCACACGTCCATGGCCGAGCCCTTCGACCCCGGACTCCGGCAGGTGCTCCTGTCAACCTCCCGGGCGCTGAATTACCCCACCCACGACGGCGGCACCGTGGTCACCATCGAAGGCCCGCGGTTTTCCACCAGGGCCGAGTCCCGGATGTTCCGGAGCTGGGGCGGGGATGTGATCAACATGTCGGTTGCCACCGAAGCGATCCTCGCCAATGAGGCGGGCATCCCCTATGCCTGTGTCGCCATGTCCACGGATTACGAC
>JBJKPT010000408.1:0-2006 GCA_046706045.1 Desulfobacterales bacterium | reverse complement strand
TGAGCCGCATCAGTTCGGCGAGCATTTCGGCCCGGGGGATCACCGGGATGCCGGCGGCTTCGGCATTTTTCACCTCGGGGTTCTCGCGGTCGATGGCCGAGGAGGTGACCACGACATCCGCGTTTTGGACGTGTTCCGCGGCATGGCCGATATGCACCGTGCCGCCGAGCCCGGCGAGGCGCCGGGTGATGTCCGATTCCCGGAGATCCGATCCCGACACCCGGTAGCCAAGGTTTATGAGCAGTTCGGCGATGCCGCTCATCCCGATGCCGCCGATGCCCACGAAATGGATGCGATAGGTCTTCTGATACATGGCCGGATGGCTCCTTGACGGGCCGTCATCTTCCCTGGGTTTCGAATTCAGTCATGGCCATTGCCGTTCGGCCCCCCTTCGAGGGGCGCCGCCGGGACCCCCCGCCCGGCGGGGGAATCCTTGAACAGATGCCGGGCCATGTCGTCCACGATCCGCTCGGCCGCGTCCGGGAGGCCGAGGCGGGCCGCGGCCGCGGCCATTTCCCGCAGCCGCTCCGGGGACCGGCGGAAGGAATCGATCCGTTCGGCCAGGATCTCCCCGGAAATGTCCTTTTCCTCGATCATGTCCGCGGCCCCGGCCGCCACCAGGGCCTGGGCGTTCACCACCTGGTGGTTGTCGGCGGCCTGCGGAAACGGCACGAAAAGGGCCGGCCGGCCCATGGCCGTGAGTTCCGCCACCGTGGTGGCCCCGGCCCGGCAGACCACCAGGTCCGCGCGACGGTAGTGAACCGGGATGTCCTCGATAAAGGCCATGACCTCGCCCTCAATGCCGGCCTCGGCATAGGCCGCCGTGACCTCGGCGAGATCCGTCGCTCCGGTCTGATGCACGAGGAAAAGCGCATCGGGCCGTTCCAGGCGCCCGAGGGCGGCCGTCATGGCGCGGTTGATCCCATGGGCGCCCTGGCTGCCGCCGACCACGAGGAGGTAAAACCGGTTCGCAACCCGGGCCGAGGGTTCGGGCGCCGGTTCGAGAAACCCGCGGCGGACCGGGTTACCGGTGAGCACCTGCCGTTCGGGGCCGGGAAGCACCGTGTCGGCGAACGAGAGGTAAATCCTGCCGGCAAAGCGCGCCACGAGCCGGTTGGTGATTCCCGGCAGCCGGTTTTGTTCGTGCAGGGCCACGAGGATGCCGGAAATGCGGGCCGCCGCGGCCACCGGACCGGCCGAATACCCGCCCACGCAGAGCACCGCCGAGGGATTGAACCCGGCCATGATTCCGGCCGCCTGGATCATGGCCCGGGGCACGGCGGCCATGGCCCGGCATTTTCGCCAGAGGCCGAGGCCCTTGATCCCGGCCGCCGACACCACCGCGTGATCGAAGCCGGCGGCGGCGAGCACGCGTTTTTCAAAAGGCTTGTCGGTGCCGATAAAAAGCACGCGATTTTTCGAATGCCGGGCCATGAACGCCTCGGCCACGGCGATGCCGGGAAACAGGTGCCCGCCGGTGCCGCCACCGGCGATGACCAGACGGCCCCGGGGGCCGATATCGGCGGCGTTACGGGTCATGGCGTTTTCCGGTTTTCGGCGGTCGCGCCGATGTTCATCAGAATGCCCACCGATGCCATGCACATCACAAGGGAGGTGCCCCCGTAGCTCAGAAACGGCAGGGTCAACCCCTTGGTGGGCAAAATCCCCAGGGTCACCCCCATGTTGATGGCGGCCTGCACGACGATGGCCATGGTCAGCCCGGCGGCCAGAAGCGCACCGAAACGATCCTCGGCCCGACGCGCGATCCGGATTCCCCGCGCCAGGATCAGCCCGTACAAAAACACGATGACCAGCACACCGGCGAGCCCGAGTTCCTCGCCGATCACGGAAAAAATGAAATCGGTGTGGGGCTCCGGCAGGTAAAAAAGCTTCTGGACACTTTTTCCCAGGCCGACGCCCCAGAGCCCGCCCGTGCCGAACGCCATCAGGGAATGGATGGTCTGGTAGCCGCCTCTGGCGGCATGGGCCCAGGGATCGAGGAAGCT
>JBJKPT010000407.1:0-2270 GCA_046706045.1 Desulfobacterales bacterium | reverse complement strand
AAATTAATGTTTGAAGGGTCCTTCCTCGCGGGCAATCATGAGGATCGGGTCGACATGCTTCCTTTTCGTAAAACCCCTGTTCCCGACATCCGATTTTGCGCTTCGGATGATCTCCAACGCAAGATGCCGATCGCATTGACACAAAGGGCCATTCCCATCAAGATGATTCCATCCGGGATATAGAAACCCGATTGAAAGGCTGCTGATACGATGGCGAACACCCATGGCGGCGATATCATCGCGGAAGTTTTGAAAAACCACGGGGTGAAATATCTTTTTACACTCTGCGGCGGGCACATCTCCCCGATTCTCGTGGGTGCTAAACGTGCGGGCATTCGCGTCATCGATGTGCGGCATGAGGCCACGGCCGTGTTTGCGGCCGACGCCATGGCGCGATTGACCGGCATCCCGGGTGTGGCCGCGGTCACGGCGGGCCCTGGCGTCACCAACACCATCACGGCGCTGAAAAATGCCCAGATGGCCCAGACCCCCCTGGTGTTGTTGGGCGGCGCGGCGGCCACCCTGATCAAGGGGCGCGGCTCGCTCCAGGATATCGACCAGGTGTCGCTCGTCAACTCGATCGCCAAAATTGCGGCCACGATCAACCGCAACTGCGACATCGTCCCGGTTCTGGAACACGCGTTCCGGGTGGCCCAATCGGACGTGCCCGGACCGGTATTCGTGGAGTGCCCCATCGACCTTCTCTACAGTGAAGCAATGGTGCGGCAGTGGTACGGAATCAAAGCCGATGCCGCCAGCCCGGAAGGGATCAAAAGCAAACTGTTTCAATTCTACCTGAAACGCCGCCTGGGTCATATGTTCGCGTGCGACTTCGATCCGGCGGCATCGGTTCCGCCGGAACCTGTCGGCACCCCTGAAATCAAACCCGGAAAGATCGCCCATGCCGCGAGGCTCTTGGCCCGGGGGAAGCGCCCCGTCCTGATCGTCGGCAGCCAGGCCCTGCTTCAACCCACCCGGGCCGATGCGCTTGCTTCGGCCGTCGAACGCATCGGCGCGCCGGTATTCTTGACCGGCATGGCGCGCGGCCTTTTGGGAAAATCCCATCCTCTTCACATGCGCCATCATCGAAAGCACGCCTTAGGCGCTGCCGACGTCGTGCTGCTGGCCGGCATGCCCTGCGATTTCCGCCTCGATTACGGGCGTTCGTTTCATCCGAAAGCCAAACTCATCTCGATCAATCGAAGCAAATCCGATCTCGTCCTCAACCGCAAGCCGAGCCTCGCCATCCACGCCGACCCGTTGGCATCGGTGTGCGCCCTGGCCGAATCCGTCGGCGCGCCCCCCCCTCCCTGGGCGGAATGGCTGGACTCCCTGCGACAAACCGGTGACCGGCGCGATCAGGAGATCGCCGCCATGGCCGCAACGCCCGCCGAAGGCGTCCATCCCATCCGCTTTCTCCGTGTCCTGGACGAGGTTCTCGACGAGCGCAGCATCCTGGCTGCCGACGGCGGCGATTTCGTGGGCACCGCCGCGTACGTGCTGCATCCCGGAGGGCCTCTTTGCTGGCTCGATCCCGGTCCCTTCGGAACCTTGGGGGTCGGCGCCGGGTTTGCGATGGGCGCAAAGCTCTGCCGAAAGGATGCCGAGGTGTGGTTGCTTTGGGGTGACGGGGCCGCCGGTTACGGCATTCCGGAATTCGATTCCTTCGTGCGTCACGGCCTGCCGGTCATCGCCGTCGTCGGAAACGACGCCGGCTGGACCCAGATCGCCCGGGACCAAATCAAGATCTTCAACGACGATGTCGCGACAACGCTGCAACCGGCGGATTACCACCGCGTTGCCGAAGGATTCGGCGCCAAAGGATTCTTGATCCGCTCCGACGAAGAAATCCTGCCGATACTTCAAGCCGCCCGCACGGCGGCCCGGGAGGGGACCCCGGTCCTCGTCAACGTCCTGCTGGGAAAATCCGATTTCCGGGAAGGGTCCATCTCAATGTAGACGCGGGAGACGATCTATTTCTCTTTTAGATTCTCGAAGCCTTCCGCGGCCATGCGGGCAGTGAATTCAATGATCTCGTGGGTCGCCACCCCCGCCTTGTAAAAAGGATCTTTTTTCAAGATCGCCTCAAACGCTTCCCGGGTTTTGACTTTTGACAAAATAACGCCGCCCGTTCTCGGCACCTTTCTGCCGGAGGCGATGAAACTTCCCTTGGCGTACTCTTCCTTCAGATAGGCCACATGCGCCTCCAGGTGCTTCTCCACTTCTTCGATGGGGCGCGTGTACGTCAACGATGCGATGAACATATTCTC
>JBJKPT010000406.1:0-5200 GCA_046706045.1 Desulfobacterales bacterium | reverse complement strand
CGGCCGGTTCTCAGGCATGCCATCGCCGGGCTGAATTCTTCCCCCACGCGGTAAAGGTCGGTCACCTTCTTGCCAACGGCGTCTTCAACCCGAAAATCGTCGATCCCCGCCTGCGCTTCGTTCATGTACAGCACAACGCCTTGTTGATCCGTGATGATAATCCCTTCGTGAAATTCGGATAACACCTTTAGGAAGGAGATGGTTCCCGGATCGACGTCGGGAAACAAGTTTTTCAACGTGGCAAAATCCATGGGGCGAGTGTATCGGATCACGATGGCAAGGACAAGAACGCATCCTCGCGAGCTTCGGTGACCGGATCCGCGATTTCACGATTGTTGAAAAATTTCAAAGGCCGCCGCCTCCCGCCGGCACACCAAACAGAGGGACGAGGCCGGGCCGGCCGCCATAATCAGCTTCACAAAAATCCCCGAAGCCCCCCAACACGCGTTGGCAAGCAACACCAACGCAACACCGATCCGTCCCCCACGAATACGGTTGGCCCGGGCGGTTGGCATGCGCCTCATTTGAATTCGGCATGCCATTGGAAAGTGGCTGAAACCCTATCTTTTCCGCAAAGTCAATTCAGGTGGGGGCGGTGATGACCGGCGCGATGTTGCGGAGTGTTCCGGTCGGCCGGGGAATTCGGGTGATTTTTTACAGAGTCCGATCGATTGGTTGGGTGTCACTTCAGCAATCGTCAGAAGCATTTCTTTCATACTTCCAGCCACTCCCTGCGTATCGCCTGGTCGTTCTTCACATCTTCCGGGCCGCCCTCGAAAACGATCCGCCCCTGCCCCATGATGTAGATTCGCTGGGAAATCTTCAGCGCGATGCTCAACTTCTGCTCCACCAGCAGAACCGAAACGCCCCGGGAGGCTATCTCTTCGATCAATCGTCCCACCAGGGCGACCATCTGGGGAGCCAGCCCTTCGGTAGGCTCATCGATCATGATAAAGTCCGGAACGCCCATCAGGGTTCGGCAGATGGTCAGCATCTGCTTTTCGCCCCCGGAGATGACTCCGCCGAGCACGTTGGTTCGTTCCCCCAAGCGCGGAAACAGCCTGAAGACTTCGTCGAGGTTCCAGCGCCCCTTCTGCTTTCGGCTCTTGCGGCCCAGATCCAGATTCTGCAGGACGGTCAAGCCCGGGAAAATCCAGCGGTCCTCGGGGACAAAGCCGATGCCCAGACGGGCGATCTGGTAGGGTTTGAGGCCGGCGATCGGCTTGCCTTTAAACAGGATCGAGCCTTGGGGCGGCACCAGCCCCATGATGCTCTTGCAGGTGGTCGAACGGCCGACGCCGTTGCGGCCCAGCAAGCTGACGATTTCTCCCTCTTGGACATGCAGGTCGACGCCCTGCAGGATGTGGCTGCGGCCGTAGTAGGCGTGAAGGTCTTTGACTTCGAGCATCACTCGACTTCCTTGCCCAGGTAGGCTTCCTGGACCTCGGGGTTCCGGCGGATACGATCGGGCAGATCCGTGGCCGCAATTCGGCCGTAGACGAGCACCGAAATGCGGTCGGCCAGGTTGAACACGACGCTCATATCGTGCTCGACGATCACCAGGGTCTTGCCCAGGGTGACGTCCCGAATCAATTCAACCGCGCGTTCGGTTTCGCTCATGCTCATCCCGGCCGTCGGCTCGTCGAGCAGGATGACTTCCGGATCGCCGGCAATCGTTATGCCGATTTCAAGAGCGCGCTGTTCGGCATAGGCCAGCAAACCGGCCGGAACGTTGCGCCGGTCGGCCAGGCTGATTTTCTCCATGATCGCTTCGACCTTGGCGTTAACCTCTTTAAGCCGGCCGCACAGGCGCCAGAAGGCATGCCGGTGGCCCATCGGATACAGCAGGGCGCAGCGAATATTTTCGAAAACGCTCATTTTGGGAAATATATTGGTGACCTGAAAACTGCGGCTCAAGCCGAGCCGATTGATCCGGTGCGGCGCGAGCTTGGAAATGACACGGCCGCCCAGTTCGATGTAGCCCGAACTGACCGGGTAAAAGCCGCTGATCAGGTTGAACAGGGTCGATTTGCCTGCCCCGTTGGGGCCGATGATGGCGTGGCGCTCCCCCATGGGAATCTCGAGACTGACCCCGTTGATGATCCGGCTGCTGCCGAAGTGCTTATGCACGCCGGCAAGCTTTAGTGCGGTTGCGCTCATCGGTTCGCCTTCCCTGCGGTTTTCATCGCCTGGGTGACGGCATTCCAGCTTTGGCCCACTTTTCTTTGCGCCTTGCGGAAAAAGAAAAAGCCGCCCACCAGCAGCACAATCGATAGCACCCATGCGATCGGCGACTGGGCGCGGAAGGTGACGCCGAACAGTGTTATGGGGTTTCCCGGGTCGATGCTCAGCGAAAGATGATAGTTGATCTCCACCAACGTCATGAAGCCCGTGAACGTGATCAGGGAGGGCACGGCAATCAGACCGTATGCCGGCAGCAGGCGCTTGATCAGACCGGCCCTCCAGATCGGCTCGGGGACCATGATGATGCCGGCCAGACCGTTGGGGGCCCACAGGACCATGCCGACGAAAAGCAATCCGAAATAGAGCTGCCAGGCATGCGTGACGCCGGCCAGGGACACCTGCATGAAGGTGACCAGGATCGCGCCCAGGATCGGTCCGAAGAAATAACCCACGCCGCCGATATAGGTCATCATCAATACATTGGCCGATGCCAAGGCGCCTACCGTCTCGGCGGTGATGATTTCGTAATTGATGGCCAACAGACCACCGGCGACGCCCGCAAAAAAGGCCGACAAAGCGGACTGCAGGGTCCTGACGGTTCGCGGATTGTAGCCGATGAAGGCAGCGCGCTCGGGGTTGTCCCGGACGGCATTGGCCGCCTTGCCCAGAGGCGTCTGGGTCAGCAGGCGCATCAGCACCACACAGACCAGCATCCAGAAGGCGATCAGGAAATAGACTTCACGTTGATGGCCGAAGTTCAATCCCGTGATGGTACGCTTGACCATGCGATCGGCCGCAATTCCCTGTTCGCCGCCGAAAAGCTCGGCAGCATCAGTGAACTGGATGCAACCAATTCGCCGATGCCCAATGTGATCAGGGCAAATGTCGTACCGGACCGCGCGGTGGATAACCACCCGAACACGAGGCCGAAGACGATCCCGCCCATGCCGCCCACCAGCGGCAGCAGTTCCAGGGGCAGAGGAAATCCATGGTCGATCATGATGAGTGCGTGCATGGCCACGAATCCGCCCAGGCCGTAGAAGACCGCGTGACCGAAGGACAGCATCCCGCCCTGTCCGAGCAACATGTTGTAGGAAAGCGCGAAAATAACGGCAATGCCCATTTGACAAAGCAATGATATGGAAAATCTGGAATTGAAGATAAAGGGCAGGACCGCACAGATCATCACCGCGATAAGCCAGATCCCGTAACGCCTCAAAAAAGTCGCCATTTCCGCAAGTTCTTTCCGCTTCTTATGAACGTTGACCTTTATCAGCCGTATACAGACGGCTGCGCATACCGTTGGGCAAGGTCGAGAAGAATAACATCACCGGCACACGTTCACTCGACACGTTACACCAAACCCTTGGCACTGCCGGCAAGGCCGGTTCACGACTCGCGTTTTCCCATGAGACCTTTCGGCCGGAACATCAGTATCAACACCATAAACAGATAGGGAAGAATCGGACCGGTATTCGACAGCTGGATGCCCCATATGTCCTTGAGCACTCCGTGGACATGGAAGTGGAGACCGAGCAGGGCGAACAGGTCGGCTACGGAAAAGTTCATGCCCACGGCAAAGGTTTGAAGGGCCGCCAGCAGCAGTGAGGCCACCAGGGCGCCGCTCAATGACCCCATGCCGCCCACCACGATGACAACGAACACGATGGTCCCCAGCGTCTCGGCCATGGCCGGTTCGGTGACGAGAAAAATGCCGCCGATGACGCCCGCCAGCCCGGCCAGGGCCGAACCGCCGCCGAAGACCAGCATGAATACCCCCGGCACATTGTGGCCCAAGGCATTGACGCCCTCGGGGTGCGTCAGGGCGGCCTGAATGATCAGCCCGATGCGCGTTCGCGTCAGGATCAGGTACAGGACCACGAAAATGCCCAACGACATGACCAGCATGAACATGCGATAGGCCGAAAAATCGGTTGTAAACAGCCTGAATAAAGAAAAGTCGAGAAATTTTGGAATGGGGTAGTTCACCGGGTCGCGGCCCCAGACCAAAATGACGAGCTCTTCGATGATATACGCCAGGCCGACCGTAAAGAGCAGTTCGGCCACGTGGCCGTACTTGTGCAGGTACCTGAGGCCGTAGCGCTCGACGAGGGCACCCAACCCGCCGACCAGCAGGGGGGCAACGATCAACGCCGGTACGAATCCGATAGCCGAGCTGATCTGATACCCGAAGTAGGCTCCCAGCATGTAAAAGCTGGCATGGGCGAAGCTGAGCACACCCATCATGCTGAAGATCAGCGTGAGTCCGCTGGAGAGCATGAAGAACAGCATTCCGAGGACCAATGAGTTCTGCATTGAAAAAATAAGATATTCAACCATACGGTGCCTTACTCAACTTCGGGTCGCCATGACGGCGTCGAGGGGGGGGGGTGCCGCAACGCAGATGGTTCCCAACAGAGCGCGGCGCAACGGGGCGGCCGACTACATTGCCGCGATGCTTCCGCTGCGACACCGTTGGCAGGCCCAATGGGCGGCAGATCGGCGGCGGACCGCTCTTTCAGCGGGCCGCCGCCTGTTCGTATCCGGCAGCGATTTATTTCGGGGGACGCACCATCTGGCAGGTGCTCGGCAGTTCTACGGCTTTCGCCGGGAATCGCATGACGGTTTTGAAGCCCGCACCCGTATTTTCCACATCGTATTTGACCGTGCCGCCCAACTTGGTAAACACGGAGATGAACAGCGGCTGCTGCAATTGATGAACTTCGGCCCGCATCCAGTCCATGCCGTAAGGGGTTTTATACTTCATGCCTTCCAGCGCATAGGCGATGGCTTCGGACTTGGTGCTGTGGGCCTTGTCGATCGCCTTGGCCAGCATCGCCATCTCGACGTGGACGCGATAGTAATAATAAGGCTCCTCACCTTTTGGATCGTATTTTTTCTCATAGCCCAGATAGAACTTCCGATCGGCCCTGCTGTGGTATTCCTGGCTGAGATTGCTGTGCCATTCCGTGACCTGGTATAAAATACCGACGCCCGCCTGGCCGGTCTCTCTGGG
>JBJKPT010000405.1:0-11654 GCA_046706045.1 Desulfobacterales bacterium | reverse complement strand
GGCCGCGCTCGTGGGACGGCCCATCGTGTTCATGCGCCACGTGCGGCGGCGTTTCGTGGAGCGGGTCGAATACCAGACCAGCGCCGGGTGGTAAAGCGGCCCGGGTACCCCTCGCCGGGCCGGGCTTCCGGAGTGCGGCCCCCATGCCGTGATCACCGACATGGCCGTCATGGCCTTTGACCCGGATACCCGGCGCATGGTCCTGCGGGACTGCTTTCCCGGCGTCACCCCCGAAACGGTCCAGGCCCACACCGGTTTTGCCGTCGACACCCGCGGGGCCCGGCCGATCGATGCACCCTCCACCGAGGAGTTGCGCATCCTCAGGGAGCGCTGCGATCCGGACCGGCTCATCCTGGGCGAGCCGTTGCCGTAGCCAGCATGCTTCGCGAGATCGACCCGATCCCGGCGCAGGAGCAAAACCACCGTTTTTTCAAACCCAACCGAGCGAAAGTCTTCGGACGTGGCCTCACGGACGACACGCAGATTCTTTTATCTTCACCACCGGCCCCCGCCTTAAGTTTTGGGAAAACGATCCGATAACCAGGGTGAATCGGTCATCGCTCCGACTACGGAATTGCGGGCCGGGTGTTGATTGGAAGTCATCTCAAAATCAGGACTTTCGGTCGAGATCAAGGCGAAGCCGTGGCTCCACGCGCAGGCATGCCCCCGCATGTCGAGGACGGGAGGCGAGGACGCAACGCCGACATCGGGTGAAAAGACTTTTTTGAGATAGCTTCTATTGATTTTTTCGACAGGAGTAAATTACAGCCGATGCAGGACTCATGGAAAAACCGCGCCGCCGGCATCCGGATCGTCGCGGCGTATGCCGTTTTCGGCTGCCTGTGGATACTTTTTTCCGACACGATCGTCGGCCGAATCAGCCGCAACCCGGACGTTGTGCAGCGCATCTCGGTGTTCAAGGGACTCGCCTTTGTCCTGGTCACCGCGCTTCTCCTTTACCACTTGATCCATCTGCACCTTCGCCGCGCCTCGGCCGTGAACCGCCGCCTCGTGGCGAGCATGGCGGAACTCCAGGCGGCCCACGAGAAGCTCGAATGGACGGATTTTTCCATTCGATCGATATCCGACGCAGTTTACTGGACCGATTTGGACGGTCGTGTGATGGACTGCAACGATGCGGCCTGCACCATGCTGGGCTACCGTCGCGAAGCGCTTCTCGCCATGAGTATTGAGGATATCGATTCCGATGTCACAAAAGAAGAGATTGTTGCGGATCTGCAACAGGTGAAACAGACGGGCGGCATCAAACTGATCCGGTCGCACCGGACAAACGCGGGACGGACCGTGCCCGTGGAGATCAGCGCCAATTATCTGGCCAGCCACGGCAAAGAATATATTTGCGCCATCGCCCGCGACATTACCGATCGGGTCAAGGCCGAAAAGGAGACGTCTTTCTTCAGGTCCCTGATCGAATTCACGCGGGATCCGTTTTACGTGCTCAGCCCGGACGAAGGGTTTCGGATGGTCTATGCCAACCGCGCGGCCTGCGAGCATTACGGCGTCGACCTTGCCCGGCTTCAGACCATGCGCATTCCCGACTGGGACCCGGCGTTTGATATGGATTCCATCGAGGCCTTGGTGCAACATCAAAGAGAAGGAGAGCCGGTGCGTTTCGAGACCCTGCACCGGGTCGCCTCGGGAAAGCTTGTCCCGGTGGAGGTGACATCCAGCCACTTGGTGCACGACGGCAAGGAGTACACCTGCGGGTACTTCTACGACATCACCGAACGCAAGGCGATGGATGACGCCCTGAAGGAAAGCGAAGCCCGGTACCGATCGCTTTCCATGGAATTTCAGGCCCTTCTGAATGGCCTCCCGGATGGATTGACCCTTTTGTCCCCCGATCTGGCCGTTATTTGGACCAACCGCGCATCCGCCGGCGCCACGGGCCATCGGCCGGAGGATTTGATCGGCCGGCACTGCCATGAAATCCGGCACGGCAGGGACCTTCCCTGCGACTCCTGCGTCGTTTCGGAGACCTTCGCCACCGGAGAAGCACGGGAAGCGGTCGTAACGCTTCAAGACACCCAACGCGCGATCGAGTTGCGATCGATACCGGTGAAGGATGAAGCGGGCAAGGTGGTCAAAGTCATCGAGATCGGCAGGGACATCACCGAACAACTCGTTGCCCAGTCCGAACGAATCGAACTGGAGCGAAAACTTTTGCATGCGCAGCGCCTGGAGAGCCTGGGCATCCTGGCCGGCGGTATCGCCCACGACTTCAACAACATTCTCATGGGCATCATGGGAAACCTCTCCATCCTCAGGTCCCTGATGGAAGGAGATGAGGGGTTGGAACGCCTGGAACGCTGTGAACGGGCCGTCATCCAGGCGACCGGACTCACCTGCCAGCTCTTGACCTTTGCCAAGGGGGGCGAGCCGATAAAAAAAACCACCGACCTCGGCCAGGTGACCCGAAATGCCGTCTCCTTCGCCCTGACGGGTTCAAGCGCGGCGGCCGAGGTCACCAGCGAAGAGGACCTCTGGCCGGTGGAGGTAGACGAAGGCCAGATCGGCCAGGTGCTCAACAACCTCCTCATCAATGCCGCCCAGGCCATGTCCCGTGGGGGGGTGGTGCGCGTGGAGGTCGCCAACCGTCATCTGGACCGCAATGCATCGGCAACGCTGGCGGCGGGGCGTTATGTGGGCATTGTGGTCAGGGACCAGGGACGGGGGATCTCCGCGGAGCACCTGAGCCGGATCTTCGATCCTTATTTTACGACCAAGGAGAAGGGAACCGGGTTGGGGCTCACCTCGGTTTATTCCATCGTGCGAAAGCATGGCGGCGATGTGGTCGTTTCCTCCGAGCTTGGAAAGGGTGCGGTGTTCGAGGTGTTTTTGCCGGCCGGACGTAACCCTGTCGCACGGCCGGAAATTCCGGCCCCCCAGGCCCTTTCAAAAGGAAAGGGCCTGGTTCTCGTAATGGACGACGAAGATTATATCCGGGACATGGTGATCAAGATGCTGACCCTGATCGGCTACGACGCGGAAGGGTGCTGTTGCGGCGAGGAATTGATCCGAAAATACCAGGAAGAGGCACAACAGGGACATGCCCCGGATGCGGTGATCATCGATCTGACCATTCGGGGCGGCATGGGCGGGCTGGACGCGGCCACGGCCCTCCTGAAGTTTGATCCGAAAGCGCGTCTTATCGTCGCCAGCGGCTATTCCACCGACCCGGTGATGGCAAACCATGAAAAATACGGCTTTACGGCGGCCCTCGCCAAACCCTTCCGCCTGGAAGACCTCAGCACCGAACTGGCCAAGATGCTGCAAAACTGAACACAGGGATTTTGTCGTTCATTCCGCGCAATTGATGCTAGAAATCGGTTTTCTCGATCTTCGCGGCCCCGCTCCAGCGGACAATGCCCGGATTGACGCCCGATTGCAGAGCCCGCACGTGTCGAGGGCCGTGTGGATTCCTTCTGCTCGACCGATCATTTCCTGCGGATGGGGAGTGCGCGTTTTCGGGCCGCCGGGGCCCTTGGCGGAAGATCTGGAAATGCCTCGGCGCTCCAGGCCCGATCGGCATTTTCCGATCGCCATCTACGCGATCTTCATGTCCGGGTGGCCCTTGCGGCGGCGAATGACCCGGGTGGCGTTTGCGGGCCGGGACACTGAATTGTTTTCTTCCTGGGACTGAGTGGCATTCGCGAACAGTTGACGCAGTTTGTCTTCGAGTTGCTTTACTTTGGATTCGTCCATGTCTAGATAAATTTTCCTTGATGCTCGATTTTCGGTCGCAACGGATGCGCTGCGAGGGTCGGATGCGATGAACCGGATGATGGAAGCGTATGGCTATCGGGATTCCTTCTTACGGCGGATCGCCAGATTGACGATGCGTAACCTTAAACCCTATTTAGGAAAGATGCAAGCCTTTAATGCAAGGGAATGGAAAATTTTTGAAAATTCAATCCGGCGTTTCCGGCGCTCAATACACTTTCCGCTTCGAGAAACCCTTTCCGAGAACGTTGAAGGTGTTTTCGGTGATCATGAACGCATCGGGATCGGTGGTAAAGACCAGCTCCTCGAGACGCTTGAGCTGATAGTTGTGCACGACCGTGAGGATCACCGTTTTGGGGGTGCCGGTGTAGCTGCCGGTACCGCTGAACAGGGTGGCACCGCGCTGGAGCTGCCGATGAATATTTTCCACCACCCGATCGGCGACGCTCGAGATGATCAGCACCATCTTGCGCTGATTAAAGACCGTCAGCACATGGTCGATAACCTGGGAGGAGACGAAGGTCAGGGCCAGGGAATAGAGCACGATGTCCGCGCTCAGAACACTGAAACTGAAAGAGAACAGCACGAAGTTGAACATCAAATAAAACGTTCCGATCCGCAGGTTCAGCCGCTGGTGCAGGATGACCGCGATGATGTCGTTTCCACCGAGGGAGCCGAGGGAGTGCAGCGTGATGCCGCCACCGGTCCCGATGATGGCTCCGGCGGTCAGAACGGCGAGAAACGGGTCATGGATCGGGAACTGAAATTTCAGGTAGTCCATGGCCAAGGAGGCGGCCACCATGCCGTAGAGGCTGTAAAAAAAGAAACGGCGGCTGACAAAAAGCCACCCGGCGATGAATATCGGGATATTGATCAGAAAATACCAGAGCCCGGGGGAGAGCCGGCCGGTATGGTAATAAAGGAGCAATCCCACGCCGGAGATGCCGCCGGTGACAAAGCCGTGGGGAATGATCACGGCGTTGAGACCGATGCCGAAGATCATGGACCCCAGGGTGATGAGAAGAAGGTTTCGGCTAACTGAAGCGATGCCCTTCCCGTATCGAAACGACATGATTTCCCTCCGAATGGATACCGTCCGGCCGTCCGCCCCTGAGTTTCGCGTCCTGGGCCCCCGGAGGTCCCGTGCGATCGCGTCAGACCGGATGGTGGACCGGCCAATTGGCCCGGGCATGATCGATGGGGTTCCGGCCCGCGGCCTATATCGGCCATGCCAATAAAAATCAAGGGATTTTATGCCAGACCGCCGTCATGCGCACGGCCCGGGACGAATCCCGGGGATTGCAAAAACGGGCGTAATTTTCCTTGCACCGGGTCGGCTTTCGTGAAAAGACAGCGGCATTACCGTCAGGCTCGAAACGGGCCGACCAGGAGTGGCATCGTGACAGAATTGAACGGATACCTGGAAATTACCGATCGTGGTTTCGGGTTTTTGCGATCGATTGAAAACAATTTTCGTCCGGTGCCGACCGATCCGTTCGTGCCGGCCCAGCTGATCCGGCAGGCGGGGCTTGCCGAAGGGGTCTTTATCGAAGGGACCGGGGTGAAAGGCCATGGAAAAAACAAGAACCTGAAGCTTTCCGGGGTTGCCCGGATCAACCGCCTGCCCGTCGAGTCGTTTGCCGCCATCAAGTCCCTGCAGGATCGCACCAGCATCAATCCCACGGAACGGTTGATCCTCACCCAGGGGCCCAAGGATCGCATGGGCAAAGCCCTGGACCTGATCGTGCCCATCGGCAAGGGGCAGCGCGGGTTGATCGTCTCACCGCCCAAATCCGGCAAGACCACGATTCTGAAGCACATGGCAACCTCCCTGCTGTCCAACCATCCCGATGTGACCGTCTTCGTTCTGCTGGTGGACGAGCGTCCCGAGGAGGTGACCGATTTCAAGCGGGCGCTAAACGGCGCTTGGGTTCTTTCCTCCTCGGCGGATGAAGACGTCGGGCAACACCTGCGGATGACCCGTATGGCCATGAACGCCGCGATCCGCAGTGCCGAAACCGGCGTCGACACGGTGGTTTTCATCGATTCGCTGACCCGGATGTCGCGGGCCTTCAACACCGAGACCCAGAGCTACGGCCGTACCCTGACCGGCGGACTCGGGGCCAATGCCCTGGAGGTGCCGCGCCGCTGTTTCGGAGCCGCTCGAAACATCGAGGACGGTGGGTCGCTGACCATCATCGCCACCATTTTGATCGACACCGGCAGCCGGATGGACGATATCATCTTTCAGGAATTCAAGGGCACCGGCAACATGGACCTGGTCCTCAGCCGGAAATGTGCGGAGCAACGCCTCTGGCCGGCGATCAACATCCCTCAGTCCGGTACGCGCAAAGAGCACCTGCTTCTTGACGAAGAGGCCTATCGGCGGGCCATCGAGATCCGGCGCGCCCTGACCCAGCGAGACGAGGTGACGATGTTGGCGGCGTTTCTCAAGTACCTGGACGAATAAGGGGAGCGTGAATCGCTGGGTAGGGGATGGCCTTGCCCTGGATCGGAGGCTACCCGGTTTGTTCGGGAGGGCGGTCGGCACCTCCCATTCTTTTCCCGATCCGGTAGGCGTCGATGGTGGCGACGGCCCAGCAGGCGACCAGGACCCACAACCCCAGCTGGAACACCGCGCTGTTCAGGACGGCGGAGACCTCGGCGGAGGCCCTGGAGATGGCGGCCATGTCGAGGGTGCCGCCTTTGGGCGCCAGTTGATCCAGGATGGTCAGGGCCAGCCGCACGGGCGGCAGGATCATGGCGACCAGCGCGCCCATGGCGATGACGAGATAGAGCAGCCCGCTCTTGTACCGTTTCAGGTACATCTGGCCCGCGCCGGGAAACACCAGCCCCGACAGCAGCGCCGCGCGCAGTGCCTTGGTCATATTTAGCCCCCCTTCCCGGAATGCGCCGATGCCGGCCGGTTGCCGATGGCGATACCCCGGTCCACCATCGATTATTTCCTTATTTTCAGGATCTTATCATCAAGTCGCCGGGCGGTAAACGCGGGGAGCGGCCACGGATCGAAAAATCCTCGGATGGGAGATAAACACTAGTGAATCTCCCGGGTTTTCAGAAACTCGACGGCCGGCCATTGCTCGATGTAGCGTTCGAGCTGCCATTCGCTGGTGGCCAGAAAGGAAAGATGCCCCTCGGCGTCGTTTGCCAGGTGGCCCACGTTTTCCTTTTCGAACTCGGCCATTTTCTTTCGGTCCCCGCACCGGACCCAGCGGGCCACGTTGAATCCCACCGGCTCGTAGACGGCATCCACCCCGTACTCGGCTTTGAGCCGGGCCATGGTCACATCAAACTGGAGAAGGCCGACGGCGCCCAAAACGAAATCGCTTCCCCTGACCGGCCGGAACACCTGGACCGCGCCTTCTTCGGCCAGTTGGGTCAGACCCTTGCTCAGCTGTTTCATCTTCAGGGGGTTCTTCAGGCGGACCCGCCGGAAATGTTCGGGAGCGAAATTCGGGATTCCGGTGAATTTCAACGGCTCTTTTTCGGTGAAGGCATCACCGATCTTGATGGTGCCGTGGTTGTGAATGCCGATGATGTCGCCGGGAAAGGCTTCTTCCACGTTTTCCCGGTCCTGGGCCATGAAGATCGTCGCATTGGCGAGCGTCATGCTTTTTCCGGAACGCTGGTGGATGACTTTCATTCCCCGGGTGAACTTTCCCGAGCAGATCCGCACAAAGGCGATCCGGTCCCGGTGGGCCGGGTCCATGTTGGCCTGGATTTTAAAGGTAAATCCGGAAAAGGCACTCTCGTAGGGCGAAACCTCCCGCTCGGCGCTCATCCGCGGACCCGGATGAGGCGCCATCTCCACAAAGGCGTCCAGCATCTCCTTGACACCGAAGTTGTTGATGGCACTTCCGAAAAAAACCGGGGTCTGGCTGCCTTTTAAAAATTGGTTCATTTCAAAGGGATCCGCCGCCCCCTCAAGCAGATCGATATCCGCCCGGAGTTCATCGGCCTGGGGGCCCAGAAGCCGATCCAGGGTGGGGTCGGAAAGATCTCCGATCATCACCCCGGCGGGGCCGAGGGTTTCCCTGCCCGGGGTGAAAAGATGGAGCCTCTTGCGAAAGAGATCGTAGACCCCTTTGAAGCGTTTGCCCATGCCGATGGGCCAGGATAGCGGCGTGCATTCGATCTGGAGCTTCTCTTCGATGTCGCCCAGGATATCCAGGGGGGGCATGCCCTCCCGATCGAGCTTGTTGATGAAGGTGATGATGGGCGTGTTCCGCATCCGGCAGACGGCCATGAGCTTTTCGGTCTGGGATTCGACCCCTTTGGCGTTGTCGATGACCATGAGGGCGCTGTCGACGGCGGTCAGCACCCGGTACGTGTCTTCGGAAAAATCCTGGTGGCCCGGGGTGTCGAGCAGGTTGATCTCGTAATTGCGGTAGTTGAATTTCATGACCGAGGAGGTCACGGAGATGCCGCGCTCCTTTTCGATGGCCATCCAGTCGCTGGTGGCGTGCCGGGCCGCGTGTTTGGCCTTCACGGCCCCGGCCTGCTGGATGGCGCCGCCGAAAAGAAGCAGCTTTTCCGTGAGCGTGGTTTTGCCCGCGTCCGGATGGCTGATGATGCCGAAGGTGCGGCGTCGGTCGATTTCTTTTTGATGCAAACGGTCCATGATGCGCGTTTCGTCGTTTCCGGGGTTTTAAAGGAGCGCACCCTATCAATGTCCTCCCGGATTGTAAAGCGGAAGGCGGGGGGGGGCGTCCGGGATGAGGGGGGTGTCATCCGTGCGCCTGCACGTACACGTGAACGTGCACGTGAACGGCTTTTCGGTTTTGAGGGATATCCGCGCCCAAAGGTTTCCTGGATCGTGCAGCGACCTCGACCCAAAATGAGGACCCGTCAACCCCCGTGCACGAGCACGTGTACGTTCACGTTCACGAAGAGAAGGTCCTCCCGTCGACGCATCGGCATCGCCGTCTCACGTTGACGGGTCCTTGGGGCGTGGCGGTCGATGGACGGCGGCGGCAAGACCCCGTGCCGAGAGGGTGGCCGGTGTCCCGTTGGGAATCGATTTTTTCCCGGCGGTCCGTTTCAGGAGGCGGCTTTTGAAGGCCTTTCCGGCTCAAAGGTCTGCATGGCGGAGATAAAATCCGGAAGGTGCCGGACCATGTGCCAGAGGCTCTTGCGGTGCTGCCAGAGCCGTTTCCGGAATTTTTTCCGCCATTGCCGGTCCGAGTAGAAGCGCTTCACATGCGTGTTGTAGAGCTGATCCAGAACCGCTTTGGACCCGATCGAGTTGGGAACGAACACGAAGTTGAGGCAATTCATTTTGCGCCAGTCGTCGTCGACGGTCCCCTCGTCGAGAATGGTCTTCCACACCGGTGCCCCGTAAAACGGCGTGAATTTTGCCATGTTCATGTCATCAAGACCCAGGGAAAGGACAAAGTCGCCGGTCTTTTGGATCGATTCAACGGTCTCGCCCGGAAGGCCCATCATGAAAAGCCCCTTGGCCCGAAGGCCGCAGGCCTGGATGCGGCCGACCGTCTCCCGGACCTGGTCGAGGTAAACCCCGGGTTTGTGGATTTTCAGAAGATCCGCATCCCCGGTTTCAATGCCGAGGGAAACCATGAGGCATCCGGCCGCCTTGAGCATGCGAAGGAGCTCGTTGTCCGCGTGGCCGACCCGCACGGCGCAATTGAATTGGATCCCCAAGGGCTTTGTGACCAGAAGGTCGCACAGTTCGGCGATCCGGTTCCGGTTCAGGGTAAAGAGATCATCGTAAATATTGAGGTGGCGAACACCGAAACCGACCCGGAGATGTTCCATGTGGGCGTAAACATACGCTGCGGAATTGTACCGGAAACCCTTCTTGAAAACGGACCGGTCGCAGTAGGAGCATTGGTAGGGGCACCCCCGGCTGGTGACCATGGTGGCCCCCGGTGCGTGGATATAGCTGAACAAGGGCAGGTGGTAGCCCTTGGGAAACCCCTCCAAAAGATCGTAGGCCGGAAACGGAAGGCTGTCCAGGTCGGGAATCTGTTGCCGCGGCGGGTTGGTGACGATCTTGCCGTTTTCCCGCCATACCAGGCCGGTGATCGCTTCGGGGCCATTCCCATCGGCCAGCTCCGAGAGCGTTTCTTCCCCTTCGCCCATGCACAGGTGGTCGATATCCGGATAGTCTTCCAGGAGGCGCCCGCCCATGGCCGAGATGTGCACCCCGCCGAAGACGGTCGTCACCTGCGGGCGGAGGGCCTTGATCCGGCTGGCCAGCGCGTAACCGTCCAGAAAACCCGAGGTGGTGGCGGAAAATCCCACCAGATCCGGGCGGTGGTCGAGAATTTGCCGGGCGCTGTCGTCGGTGCCTCGGGCGGCGCGGGGGCCGAGACAGTCCAGGACAGCGACCGCGTGTCCTTTTCTCCTAAGGAACGCGGCGATGGACAACAGCCCGAGGGGGGCCATCCGGTTGGCGGTGGCGGTGATGTCTTTTTTCCCCGGCACCCAGTTGGAGCCGGCCGGATGAACCAGAGCGATGCGCATGGTCGGTGTTCCTCGATGCGGGAACGAATTTCGGCCTCAGGGACGGGTGTCTTTTCTTTTTGTACCGGATGCCCCGGACCCATCTCCCGTGCCCTCCGGGGTTGCCGTAGGGGCGCGGCCCAGGTGTTTTTCAATCGCCACGCGCACGGCCCAGCGGAGAAAGTGCCTGGCATAGTGGGTCCCGGCCAAATACGCCCCCAGGATGAAGACAAGGTGCGACAGCCCGTACGTCACGGGTCCGCCGATGACGAGAACAAGCGGTTCCTTCAGGTAGGCGGCCACGATCCCCAACGCCGCCACCGCCGGCCATCCGATGATGTAGCTGACGGCAATGGCGACGAGGCCCCAGATGATCCGGGGGGTCGGCTTTTCGCGAAAAATCGCCAGATCGGCCTGGTCCTCGACGGCGGACCGGGCATAATCGGTTCGGGAAATCCACCTGAGCAGGGGTTTGATCATCGTCTGGCGCGGTCCGTGGAATCCGGTTGAATTTTCATCATCGCCGTGTAAAATTACCATTTCATCGGCCGGGCTTTCATGAAACAACGGCCGGAAGGGTCTTTTCGAGATTCCGCGGCGAATCGGATTTCTGCGGTCGCCGACAATGGCCTTATACAATCCCGGCGGTTAAGAGGAAAGGGCTTTTTCACCCGAAACCGATATTCGAACAGGGCCGGTCGGAATGCTTGCAGACTGGGATTACTTCGACAAAATCTACTGCATTTCTCTGGACGAGCGCCCGGACCGGCAGAAGGAGGCAAGGCGTGCGTTCGCCGGCGTCGGCCTTTCGGAGGCCGTCGAGTTCGTCATCGTGAAAAAACACCCCCGCAACTGCGAGCAGGGCATCTACGAATCCCACCTGCAGTGCATGAAAAAGGGGCTTGACGCCGGAGCCGAGAATATCCTTATTTTTGAAGACGACATCGCATTTGACCGGTTCACCGCCGAAGCCCTGGGGCGCGCGGTTGGCTTTCTATCTTCCGGTTGGACCTGGAACATGTTTTTCTTCGGCTGCATGGTGAAGGGGAGCAAACGAACGGCGCACCCTTCCATCGTCAACATCCGCTACCGAAGCCTGACCCATGCCTATGCGATTCACCACCGGTTTGCGCGAAAGCTCCTCGGACGGCCCTGGCGGGAGGTGCCGTACGACGATTTTCTCCGGGATCTCGAAGACAAGCAAATGTTCGCCCTGTACCCCTCCATTGCGTTCCAGAGCGATTCCCGCTCGGACAACGAACGCTACCTGCCCCTGGACCGGGTGCGGCGGCTCTTCGGCGGCCTTCAGAATCTGCAGAAAAAAAACGAATTCTACCACCGCCACAAAGCCCTCATCATCGGCGCCCACGTCCTCGCGCTCCTGCTGATCATCCTGGCCATCCGATGACGGCGCGCGTTCCAAC
>JBJKPT010000404.1:0-7082 GCA_046706045.1 Desulfobacterales bacterium | reverse complement strand
AAAGTTCTTCCTCGGTTCCGGCGATGATTTCAACGCCGATGTCGGCGGTGTGATCGATCAACCGGTAAGGCATCAGCCGGAAATCTCCGCCACCACCTCGCCGGTCCGCTCCGTGTGGTAGCCGCCCAGTGCCCGGACCCGGGCCTTGAACCGCTCGGTGCGGATGGTTTCGAGGAGCACCCGAACCGGGTGAAGGTCGAAATGGACATCGGGGATCACCAGATCGTAGCGCTCGGTGACCACCGGCACAAAATCAAGCCCCAGGGCCCTTGCCGCGGCGTGGATGCCGAGACCGGCGTCGGCCGTGCCGCTCAATACCGCGACGGCGACCGCCATGTGGGTGAACTCCTCGTCGGCGTAGCCGTGGAGGGCGGCCGGCGAAATCCCGAGCTCCCGGAGCCGGTAATCCAAAAGAATCCGCGTACCGGAGCCGCCCTGGCGATTGATCATCGTGACATCGTCCCGGGCCAGATCCTCGATGCCGCGGATGCCTTTCGGGTTTCCCCGGGCCACGATGAGGCCCTGATCCCGGAAAACGAGATTGACCAGGCGCAAGGGGATCCCGGCGAGAAGCCGCCGGACGTCGTTGACGTTGTAGGTGCCGTCTTCGGGATCGAGCAGGTGGGCACCGGCCATGTGACAGCCTCCCTTCTTGATGGCCATGAGGCCGCCCAGGCTTCCCACGTGACTCGAAGAGATCCGGACATCGTTTCTTTCGGCGCGGATCTCGTCGGCCAGGACGTCGAGGGTGTTGTCGTGGCTTCCGACGATGACCACCGTGGTGTCCACGGCGCCCCGGGGCCGCAACAGTTCCGCCGTGACCGGTTCGCCTTCCCGCAGCCCTTCCATGTGCTGGGGGATGCGCACCATGCCGTCGGCCTCGGTAAACGTCGTGATGCTGCCCGCACCCCGCGGCAGGGGGGTGGCCACGACCCGCTCGCCCACCCGGCCGAGCTTGACCCGTAAAAATTCCTCGATCCCCAGGGGGGAGGCGATCTTGCGCGTGGGGGTGACCGACACCGTTTCCCGCGCGACGTCGGGGCGGCCCTGGAGGTGGCACAGCAACGGTTGCACGAACTGCTCGAAGGCGATGATGGCCGATACCGGGTAGCCGGGCATCCCAAAGACCGGGGTGCCGGAGACCTCGCCGATGACAATCGGTTTTCCGGGCATGATGGTCACCCCATGAACGAGAATCTCGCCCAGATCGGCGATCACGGCCTGCGCGTAGTCTTCGCTCCCGGCCGACGAGCCGCCCACGGTGAGCACCATGTCGAACGACGCCACGGCACCGGCCACGGCCTGGCGGATCCCGGCCACATCGTCCGCCACCTGGGGATGGCGCTCGGGGGCGGCGCCGAGGGCCTCCGCCAATTTGCCCAGAACCCAGGCGTTCGACTCGATCACCTGGCCGGGGGAGAGCCGGTCGGGGTCCGTGGTGCGCCAGTCCACGAGTTCCGTGCCGGTAGGGATGATGAGGATCCGGGGTTGGCGCAACACCGGGACGGAAAAGACGCCGGCCGCGAGAAGTGCCCCCAGGCAATAGGGGGTGACCCGATGATGCCGGGCAAAAAGCAACTCGGTGGCCACGATGTCTTCGCCCATCCGGCGCACGTGCTGCCAGGGAAAAACCGGGGCGTCGAGTTCCACGCGCTCCCCGGAAAGCCGTCGGACATGCTCAATCATCACCACGGCGTCGCACCCTTCCGGGAGCACGTGGCCGGTGTTGACAAACACCGCCTCGGGTCCGACGGCAAGGGTCACGGGCCGGTGTTCGCTGGCACCAAAAGTCGCCGCGGCGCGCACGGCGATGCCGTCCATGGCCGCGGCGTGAAAATTCGGCGAGGAGATCCGGGCAAAGACCGGCTCGGCCAGCACCCGGCCGACGGCTTCCGGCGCCGGGACGCGCTCCGTATCCGGAATTTGCAGATGGCCGAAGCGCTCGAAAAGAACGGCGTGGGCCTCGGCCAGGGTTTTCATTTTCAGGTAGACGTTTCGTTTGTGCGCCATCAAGACCTCGGATGATGAAAAGCGGGTTCCATCCGCTATTCCGACAAGGGGAACACCGCCACCGGGCTTCCCTCGTCCAGTCCCTCGGTATGGGTGTCGATGCAGACCAGCCCGTCGGCGTGGACCATGGTGTTGAGAAGGCCCGAGGGTCCCGGCAGCGGCTCGGCCGTGAGGCGGCCGTCGACGCTGGTAAGCCGAACCCGGATGTAATCCGCCCGGCCCTGGGCCGAGGCAAGGTTGCGGCTCAAGACGGCGGTCACCGGAAACCGGCGGCAATCTTCGGGGTTCCGGCCGGATATCCGATCGAGAAAGGGCCGCACCACGGCATGAAAGACCACCATCGCCGAGTCCACGTGGCCGGGCAGCCCCCAGACCGGAATCCGGCCCGAACGGGCGAGATGGGTCGGCTTTCCCGGACGGATGGCGATGCCGTGAACCAAAAGCTGCGCGCCGGGCAGGGCATTTAAGGCATCGACCGTGAAATCGCGCACCCCCAGGGAACTGCCGCCGGAGATCATCACCATGTCCGCGGACAAGGCTTCCAGGCACCGGTCGCGCAACGACTCGAAGCGGTCTTCGACGATTCCCATGGGCCGGGCGATGCCGCCGGCCTCCGCGACCAGGGCGGAAAGCGAATAGCGGTTCACGTCCCGGACCTGGCCCGGTGCCGGCACCCGATCGGGCGGGACGATCTCGTCTCCGGTGGAAAGGATCGCCACCTCGGGCCGGCGGAACACGCGGACCTCGGTACGCCCCACCGCCGCCAGGAGGCCGGCCTCCGCGGACCGGATCCGTTTTCCGGGAGCGAGCACCGCCGCGCCCCGGGCAAAGTCCTCGTCGGCACGGACCATGTTCCGCCCCGGGGCCACGCTGAGATGGACTTCGATGGTGGTATCGTCGACGGCATCGGTGTGTTCGACCATCACCACGGCATCGGCGCCGGCCGGAAGCATGCCGCCCGTGGCGATGCGCACCGCCTGGCCCGGGCCGATGGTTACGGCCGGGCGCTCGCCCATCCGGATCTCGCCGGCAAGGGCGAGGTAGGCGGGGTTTGCCTCCGAGGCCCCGAAGGTCGATTGGGCGGCCACGGCATAGCCATCCATGGTGGCGCGGGCAAAGCCGGGCAGGTCGATGTCGGCGGATACGGTTTCGGCCAGCACCCGGCCGAAGGCCTGGTCTACGGAAACGGTTTCCGTGCCGACCGGTGCAAACCGTTCGACCATGGCCAATACGTCCGCGATGGGAATGACGTCAAAAAATTCAATCATGGGCAACCGTTGCAGCGTATCGTGTTTATACGTTGGGCCCTATCGAAATCGAGGTCGAACCGGATCCCGATGGCGATTTCGATCCCGATCGAGACCAGATGCCCAACCATTTGTCATGTGGATCAAGTTCGTCAGGTTCGAAGGGTTTACCCTGTATTTACTTTCAACCGGGCGAACCCATCACCTTCGATCAAAAACTTCCGGGTTGACGCAATTGGGCGGCCGTTTCCCGCTCAAGCCGGCCATGAGGTTCGCTTCGGCCAGCTCGGCCATTTTTGTCCGCGTCTCCAGGGTGGCGCTGCCGACGTGGGGCAACAAGACGGTATTGCCGAGATCGGCAAGCCCCGGAGCAAGATTGGGCTCGTTTTCGTAGACGTCGAGTCCCGCCCCGGCGATGCGGCCCCCGCGCAGGGCCTCGACCAGGGCCGTTTCCTCCACCACGGGCCCCCGGGACGTATTGATCTGGTATGCCGTGGGTTTCAGTCGTGATAACGCCGCGGCGTCGATGAGGTGCCGGGTGGCGCCGGTCAACGGCACGTGCACGGACACGTAGTCGGCGGTTTCCAGAAGCGCGGGCAATTCCATAAACGTCGCCGAAAGCCGGGCTTCGGTTCCGGCGTCGGCCCGGTGCCGGCCGGTGTAGACGACGGTCATGTCGAATCCCCGGGCGCGCCGGGCCACGGCCCGGCCGATGCGGCCAAAACCCACGATGCCCAGGGTCTTGCCGCTCATGTCGGTGCCGAGAAAATGAAAGGGTGCCCAATACCCGAACCCACCGCCGCGGGTGCGGGCATCGCCTTCGACCACGCGCCGGCTGACGGAGAGCATCAACGCCAGGGCGATGTCGGCGGTCGATTCGGTGAGCACATCCGGAGTGTTGGTCACCGGGATGCCGCGGGCCGTCGCCGCGGCCACATCGATGTTGTTGTAGCCGACCCCGTAGTTGGCGATGATCCTCAACCCCGGGGCACGGTCCATCAGCCCGGCATCCACCGTGTCCGAAATGGTGCACAGCAGTCCCTCGGCCCCGACGATGCCCCGATCGACGGCCGCCCTCGTCATGGGCCGGTCCTCCGGGTTCATCTGCACGGCATGCATCGCGGCGATCCGCGAATAAATCGCAATCGGCAAGCGGCCGGTAATCAATACGCGCATCGATTCGATCCTTTTAAAAACGCGTCGATCCCCAAATGGATGCGCTTAGCATACACAATTTGAACCCTGACTCAACCGGGTTTTGGGGCCCCGGCCGGAAAGGCCGTGAAACCGGATCGGATGCGCAACGATTGAAAAAATCAACGGCCAGAGGGCCCCCACGGTCCGGAGATTCTTGCAATTACCCGAAAAGAATGTATAATTGCTTGAATTCGGTATATTTTCACCAGCCATTCCGGCCGAACTGCCGCAACGAGGATCTATGACCACCGATAACGAACCGCAAATTGCCACCCCACGGGCCGATGGCCCAAAATTTCTTACCCACACCCGCTTCGATCACTTCAACCTGCCCGAACCCTTGATCAAAGGCCTTCACGAGGCCGGTTTCGAATACTGCTCCCCCATCCAGGCCGAGACCCTGCCCGTGGCCCTCGAAGGAAAGGACGTGGCCGGCCAGGCCCAAACCGGCACCGGCAAGACCGCCGCATTTCTCGTCACGATTTTCGCCCGATTGCTCGGGATGGCCGATCGGCCGGTGAACGCGCCGGCCGCCCTGATCGTGGCCCCCACCCGGGAACTGGCCCAGCAAATCTACGACGAAGCCGTGCTGATCGGCAAATACCTCGATTTTTCCTTTGCCCAGATCGTCGGCGGCGTGGACTACACCCGCCAGGCCGACCTTCTGAAAAAAGGGATCGACATCGTCGTGTGCACACCGGGCCGGATCATCGACTACTACAAACAAAAAGTTTTCAAAACCACGGACATCCGCATCGTCGTCATCGACGAGGCCGACCGGCTGCTGGACCTCGGTTTTGCCAAGGACATGCGCTACATCCTGTCCAAACTGCCCAGCTACAAACAGCGGCAGACGTTATTGTTTTCCGCCACCCTGTCGTATCGGGTCACCGAACTGACCTACGAGTACATGAACCTGCCGGAATTCATTTCGGTCACTCCCGAAGACCTTGCCGTGGAAGGCATCGAACAGAGCTTGTTTCACGTGGGCCAAGACGAAAAGTTGTCGCTTCTGCTCGGTGTGATCGCCCGGGAGGAGTGGACGCGGATGCTGATCTTCGTCAACACCAAGGTGGGCGTGGAATGGCTTGCCCAGAAACTGAAGGGAAACGGCCTGCCGGCCGAAGCCATCACCGGGGACCTTCCCCAGCGAAAACGCTTCGAACTCATGGACCGCTTCAAAACCGGCCAGATCCGGATCCTCGTGGCGACCGACGTCGCCTCCCGCGGTATCCACGTGGAAGACATCAGCCACGTCATCAACTACGACCTTCCCCAGGATCCGGAAGCCTATATCCATCGCATCGGCCGCACGGCCCGTGCGGGAAAGAAAGGCCGGGCCGTGAGCTTTGCCTGCGAGCGCTACGTCTTTCACCTGAAGCCGATCGAGGAGTTGCTCGACGCCGAAATTCCCGTGGTCTGGCCCGAAGACGACTGGTTTGTCGAAGACAAGGCCGGACGGGTGGCGGCGGATCGCCGAGCCCGGGAGCGGCGGCCCGCCCGCAAGCCCCAGGACCGCAAGCCGTCCGGTCGAAAGCCTCCGGAACGCAAAACCGGCGTGCCCGAGGAAAAACGCCCCGGTGGCCGGCGCAAAGGCAATTTCCCGGGGATGGAGCGGCCCGCGGGCTATTTCCCCGGGACCTTTTTCGGCTTCGGCCCCAAGACGCCGCCGGCCGCCACCGCGGTCGTCGCCGCCGAAGCACCGGCCGAAGCAGCGATCGAAGCCTCGACCGAAGCCTCGGCGCCCGAAGCGCCGACGGCGTCTGCGCCGCAAAAAGAAAACCACCCCGGCGGCCGGTGAAACGACGCCGGTGACGACGCCGGAAAACGGCGACCTGCCGGCAGACCCTTCCGCGGCGCCCGCATCCTGATTCACTCCGGTCCAGACAGCTCCGGCCGCATTGCCGTTATCGGGCGATGCGGCCGGACCCTCTGGAACGTCTTTCGTGTCCATCCCCATCCTGGGATGGACACTGCGTGTCGCGTTTGCCGGAGCGGCGGCAGGATCCGGCAAGCCTTGAGAACCCTAATAATTTCCATGACGCACGATTTCGCCCTCGATGAGGTAGATCACCTCTTCGGCGATGTTCGTGGTGTGGTCGGCGATCCTTTCCAGATGGCGCGAAATCAGGTAGAGGTTGATCATGGTGCCGAACCGTTTGGGGTTTTCGGGCATAACCTTCTTGATCTGGTCATAGGCTTCGCCGTGGATCCGATCGACTTCGGAGTCCATGGCCACCACCTTGAAGGCGAGGTCCAGGTCTTGGTTGACCAGGGCGTCGAGCCCCATCCGGAGCATGGCCTCGACCTTGTCGGCCATTGAGGAGTAGTCAAACGCATAGACCCGTTCTTCTTTGGCCGCGATGTTGCGCATTCGGAAGGCGATGTTGACCGCTTCGTCCCCGATCCGTTCCAGGTCGTTGTTGATCTTGATCACGGCGATCAGAAACCGCAGGTCTATCGCCACCGGCTGGTGAAGGGCCAGGACCTTCAGGCATTCCTCCTCGATTTCCACTTCCGTCTCGTCGATCTGATAATCCGTCTGGATGATCTGGTCGGCGATCTCCGAGTTCCGCTCCTCGATGGCCCGGACGGCCATCCGCACGCGTTCCTCCACCATGGCGCCCA
>JBJKPT010000403.1:0-3003 GCA_046706045.1 Desulfobacterales bacterium | reverse complement strand
CCGCCGACGGCACCGGGGTGCGCGATTACATCCATGTGGTCGATCTATCCATCGGACATCTGAAAGCGCTCGAGCGACTCATCGCACGCCCCGGCCTTTTCACCTGCAACCTGGGAACGGGACGGGGGTACAGCGTTTTGGAGATGATCCGTGGTTTCGAGCAGGCCAGCGGCCGGCGCATTCCCTTTACGGTTGTCGGACGCCGGCCCGGGGATATCGCGGCCTGCTACGCCGACGCCTCCCTTGCCGCGATGGAACTCGACTGGCGGGCCACCCGATCGCTTGCCGAGATGTGCGCCGACGGCTGGCGCTGGCAGGAGCGCAACCCGCGTGGGTATGGGGGACCTGTGGGAAAGTAATTTTTTCGCACGGATTTCTCGGAAAGAGAAGATGGCTCGCACAAAGACGCAAAGCCACAACGGAAGACACAGAAGGCATTTGTTTTTTTGAAAATCTTTTCTTGGTGCCTTGGTGGCTTTGGGTGGGAATCATTTTTTTATCCGCAAAGGGAAAAACCGATCGGTTACCGTGGAATCGGTGCAATCCGCGCGGGAGACTACGTTTTTCCTTGCCCCGGGCGGATGCAATGCCGGTGGACCGGCTTTCCCCCGATACTCCCGATGGCCCCACCACCCATGCCCATCTGTTGACATCGGATACCGGTAAGGTATATTTTTTATACAATAAAATTTGAATTCGCCCTCGAGAAAAGCGCCGCCAACAAGCCTGTGACCGAATTGACTTCGACGACGCCCAAACGCTCTGAAATGAACAATAAATGACAAAATTAAAAAACAAGGAAATCGTTCTGGGGGTGAGCGGCGGCATTGCGGCGTATAAGGCCGTGGAACTGTTGCGGTTGCTGGTTAAGGCAGAGGCCCGTGTCCGGGTCGTGATGACGGCAAGCGCCCAACGCTTCGTCGGCCCCATCACGTTTTCGACGCTCTCCGGGCGGCCGGTTTTGACCGATCTCTTCGACGACGCGGGAGACGATGCGGCGATCCGTCATATCGAGTGGGCCGCGGCCGCCGACGCCGTGGTGGTGGCCCCGGCAACGGCGAATCTCATCGGAAAACTCGCCAACGGGATCGCCGACGACGCCCTGAGCACTTTTTTGCTGGCGGTGACGGCGCCGGTTTTCATCTGCCCGGCCATGAATACCCACATGTACGAGCACCGGGCCGTGCAACGAAACATCGAACGGCTGGAGGCCGACGGCTGCCGGATCATCGAGCCGGATGCCGGGCAACTGGCATGCGGCACCGTGGGGCCCGGCCGGCTGCCCGATCCGGAATTCATCCTGGAGTCCATGCGCGCCGGGCTGACCCCCAAGGACTTTTCCGGCAAGTCCGTGCTGGTTACCGCCGGCCCCACCCATGAGCCCATCGATCCGGTCCGGTTCATCACCAATCCCTCCTCGGGAAAGATGGGCTTTGCCATTGCCCGGGCTGCGGCCCATCGGGGGGCTCGGGTGACCCTGGTCACCGGCCCGGTGAGCCTCGCCGATCCGCTTCATGTCGAGGTGGTGCGGGTTCGGAGCGCCGAGGAGATGGCGTCCGCCGTCTTTTCCCGTGCTTCCGATGCGGACATCGTGATCAAAACCGCGGCCGTCTCGGATTTCCGGCCGTGTTGCCCCGCGGATCACAAGATCAAAAAGAGCGAGGCCGCGCTTCGGATCGACCTGACACGAACCACCGATATTCTTCTTGAACTCGGAAAACGAAAACGCCCCGGACAACGGCTCGTCGGTTTTGCCGCCGAGACACGGGAGATGGATGCCTATGCGGAAAAGAAACTGACGGGGAAAAACCTGGACATGGTGGTCGCCAATCTCGTCAACCAACCCGGTTGCGGGTTTGCGACGGAAACCAATACCGTCACCCTTTTTTCCCGCACCGGCGAAAAAGAATCCGTTCCAGCCATGGAAAAGACGGACCTGGCCCATGTGATCCTTGACCGGGTGCTTCGGTTGGGGTGAAGGGTGTTTCGGCATGGATTTTACGGATTTTGAACCGCGAAGGCGCGAAGGACGCAAAGGGGGGGATGTTATCGGGGTTCCCCCGATAGGGGAAAGATTTTGCGCTGCGCGCACAAAAAATTTCTTAGCGTACTTAGCGCCTTGGCGGTTTAGATTTCTTGGTTTTTGTTTTTTTGAACCGCGAAGGCGCAAGGGACGCGAGAGGGAGGCCATTTTATCGGGGTGCCCCGACTGCCGACCAATAAGAAATATCCGCCTGGCGTTGAAAGGTTCATCGGATGATCAAACAGAACCCGTTGCCCGAAGACATTGCCGGTCGTTTGTCCCGGCTTGTGCCGGTGCTGGAGGGAGAACAAAGCGTCCTCTTTGCCTACCTGTTTGGGGGTTTGGCCAGGGGGGAGCGACGTCCCCTGTCGGATGTGGACATTGCCGTCTACCTGCGGTCCCGGGATGCGGTGGCGGAGGTTAAGTTGGCGTTAATTGGGCTGCTGTGCGATACCTTGGGAAGCGATGAGGTCGATCTTGTCATACTCAATCAGGCACCGATCGCTTTGGTGGGCCGTATCCTCAGAGAGCGCCGGGTTCTGGTGGACAAGGAACCGCCCCTGCGTCACTTGTTCGAGTCGCGGGTGAATCGAGAATATTTCGATTTCAGCCGCAAGGAAGAGGCCATCTTGTTGCGGAGGTTTGCCTGATGGTGGACAAGTCGCTGGTGATGAGAAAGCTGGTCTCCCTTGCCCAATATCGCGCACAGCTGGACGAATTCAATACCCTGAGCGTATCCGTTTATCGTTCGGATTGGAAGGTGCAGCGGATCGTCGAACGCACCTTGCAAATGATGATCGAACTTTGCGCCGATATCGCGGGGCATCTCATCGCAGACCTCGGGTTGCGCACCCCGCAGACGTATGCGGATACCTTCCGAATTTTGGGAGAAGGCGGCATCCTTGCACCGGAACTGACGGCAGTCATGGAAAAGATGGCCAAATTCAGGAATATCGTCGTTCACCAGTACGAGGCGGTGG
>JBJKPT010000402.1:0-2978 GCA_046706045.1 Desulfobacterales bacterium | reverse complement strand
ATATCCGATTTGATCGCGATCATCGGGTCGGTGGACTACATCCTCCCCGATATCGACCGGTAATGCCCGGCACAGAGTCGTTTGAATGAGGCGAGGGATCTTGGGCGATTCGGGGATAAACGTGAGGCGCTTGTCGGTATTGCAGTTCGTGAACGTGCTCGTGCACGTGCACGTGCACGTTCACGTGCACGTTCACGGAAGTGATCGCGATGTTGGATCATGAAAAACTGGATGTCTATCAGCGATCGATCGAATTTTTTGCCCTATGTGTCCAAATTTTGGAAAGGATCCCCAGAGGCAACGCCGCTCTTTCGGATCAATTGAAACGCGCATCGCTTTCGATCCCGTTAAACATCGCAGAAGGAACCGGGAAGGTCGGCGGTGCGGATAAACAGAGATTTTATTCCATTGCGCGGGGATCGGGAACGGCATGCGGTGCGATTTTTGATGCTTGCTAGGTGCTCGGTTTGATCGAGGCGGATGTTCATGAAAAGGGGAAAGATTTGTTGGAGCGAACCGTGGCGATGTTGACGAAGATGTGTGGAATCTAAAGACGAAGGGCGAAAATCCGTGCACGAAAACCCAAACCGCAACGTTTTGGGTTTGTCTTGAAACTTGACTCGTTTTGAAGGTCCCCATGCCCAACCACGTTGAAAATAACGAACCGGCCCTGCCCGAAGCGCTGAAGCGGGAGCTGGAGGCGATGATCGCGGCCGTGGAGCACCCGCGGGAGCTCGCGGTGGATGTGATGATGACCCTCCAGGACCATTTCGGGCACCTCGGCGACGCGGCCGTTTCCCTCGCCGCCGGCATGCTCGGGATGTCGACCATGGAGATCGAGGAGCTGGCGACCTTTTACACCTTCATCTTTCGGGAGCCGGTGGGCCGGTACGTGATCCATGTCTGCGACAGCGTGATCTGCTGGATCAACGGCGAGGTGTCGATCCGCGAGCACCTTTGCCGGAAGCTCGGGATCGATCTGGGCGAGACCACGGCGGACGGCCGGTTCACCCTGCTGCCGGTCTGCTGCATCGGCTACTGCGACCGGTCGCCGGCGATCCTGGTGAACAAGAAGGTCCACGGCCCGCTCACCCTGGAAAGCCTGGACGCCTTGATCGAAACCTTGCAACACGAGGCGGTCTGAATGGAAACCCCGGTGCTTTTTAAAAATCGCAAACCGGACCGCATCGCCACCATGGGCGAATACCGGGAAAGCGGCGGATACGAGGCACTCGCCCGGGTGATGGCCGAAAAAAACCCCAAGGCCATCCAACAGGCGCTTCTCGACGCGATGCTCCTCGGCCGGGGCGGGGCCGCCTTTCCGGCCGGCCGCAAGCTCATGACCGTGGCCGACGACGCGCCCTTTCCACGCTACCTGGTCTGCAACGCCGACGAGATGGAGCCCGGCACCTTCAAGGACCGGGTGATGCTGCACACCGATCCCCACATGCTGATCGAGGGGATGGTGATCGCGGCCTTCAGCATCGCGGCCGAAAAGGGGATCGTGTTCATCCGGCCGGAGTACGAGGGCGCGGCCCGGATCCTGGAACGGGAGATCGGGATCGCCAAAGAGGCCGGGTTCGTGGGAAAAAACATCCTCGGCAGCGGGTTCGATTTCGATCTCATGGTGCACCGAAGCGGCGGCCGCTACATCTGCGGCGAGGTCACGGCCCAGTTGAACGCCCTGGAGGGCCGGCGCCCGAATCCGCGGACGGCCCCGCCCTACCCCACGGACAAGGGGCTCTGGGAGCGGCCGACGGTGTTAAACAACGTGGAGACCCTTTGCTGGGTGCCCCACATCGTCACCCACGGTGCCGAATGGTTCCGGGGGCTTGCCGCCACCGCGGAGAGCGCCGGGACCAAGCTCTATTGCGTGAGCGGACAGGTCCGGAAACCGGGCTGCTACGAGCTGCCCATGGGGGTTAAACTGAGCGAGATCATCGAGGTGCATGCCGGCGGCATGCGGCCGGGCCGGCGCTTCAAGGCGTGTCTGCCGGGCGGGGCCTCGACGTATTATCTCACCCCCGAGCACTACGACATCCCCATGGACTTCAATTCGTTGAAGGCCGTGGGAAACCGGCTGGGAACCGGCGCCATCATGGTCTTCGACGACACCACGTGCATGGTGGGGGCGACCCTCAACCTCACCGAATTTTTCGCCCGGGAATCCTGCGGCTGGTGCACCCCGTGCCGGGAAGGGTTTCCCTACCTGCGGGACATGCTCTGGCGCCTCGAGGCCGGGGAGGGCCGGATGGCCGATCTCGACGTCATGCGCACCATGTGCCGGGAGCTCTGGAACGCCTACTGCGCCTTCGCCCCCGGCGGGATCGCCCCCATCGAAAGCCTTCTCACCCATTTTGAAGGCGAGGTGCGGGCGCACATCGAAGGCCGGCGCTGCCCGTTCGGCACCGGAACGCCGACCGGGACGCCGTCTTCTTAAACCATAAAGGTGAAGCCGCGATTATGCCGAAACTTCTCATCGACAACCGAGCCATCGAGGTGCCGGAAGGCACCAAGGTCATCGCGGCGGCCGAGCGCCTCGGAATCATGATCCCGAGGTTTTGCTACCACCCGGCCCTGGGCTCCGTGGGGGCCTGCCGGGTCTGCGCGGTCAAGTTCCTCGACGGACCGGTCAAGGGGCTTAAGATGAGCTGCATGGTCGATGCCGCAGACGGCATGGTGGTGTCCACCACCGATGCCGAGGCCGTTGATTTCCGGCGACACGTCATCGAGTGGCTCATGTTGAGCCACCCCGACGACTGCCCGGTCTGCGACGAGGGCGGCCACTGCCTGCTCCAGGACATGACCTTTTCCGGCGGTCACGGGATCCGGCGCTTCCGGGGCCGGAAGGGCACCCACGTGGACCAGGACCTCGGCCCCCTGGTGGTCCACGAAATGAACCGGTGCATCCAGTGCTACCGGTGCGTGCGCTATTACCGGGAATTTGCCGGGTACACGGATCTCGGGGTGATGGGCAG
>JBJKPT010000401.1:0-1425 GCA_046706045.1 Desulfobacterales bacterium | reverse complement strand
GGCATCCACGACCTGCCGGCCGGGATGATCCTATGCCGGGACGCGGGCGGCGCGCTGACCGCTTTTGCCTGCGGCGACGCCAACCGGAAACGATTGTTGGAGGTGGCGTATCGCTACTTCACGCGGTGGGTGCGCCTGGACATTTAGTGCTCGATGACCAGGTCCCCGGAGAAAATTCGGCGTGTCTTCCCTTGCTCGTCTTCCAAAAGCAACACCCCGCTGTCTTCGACATCTTTTACGCGGCCGCGGTGGGTCGTGCCCGCCACGTCGACGGCGACGGCCTCTCCGATGATTGCCGAGTGCGCTTTCCATCGGGTGAGGATCGAGGCAAACCCCTCGGTCAGAAACGTCTCGTAGCAGGCCTCGAATTCGCTTAAAAACCGGCGGAGCAACGAGGCCCGGTCAATGCGGTTTCCGGTTTCAATCCACAGGGACGTGCATTTCTGGTCCCGGATTGCCGAAAGAGACGTCTCCGGGGTGTTGGCGTTGATGCCGATGCCGATGACGACATAATCCACCAGATCCATCTCGGTGCGGATTTCGGTCAAGATGCCGGCGAGCTTCCGACCGTCGACCAGAAGGTCGTTGGGCCATTTGATCCGCACGGGGACGCCGGTCTCGGCGATCACGGCATCGGCGGCGGCCACGGCGGTCAAAAGGGTAAGCCGGGGCGCTTCGGCCGGTGAAATACGGGGCCGGGCAATGAGGGAGAGGTAGATGCCCGCGCCCTCCGGCGACACCCAGGCACGGCCGCGCCGTCCCCTGCCGGCGGTCTGGCATTCGGCCACCACAAGGGTTCCTTCGGCCGCACCCGCTTCGGCCCGTTGCCGGGCCTGGCTGTTCGTGGAATCGGTTTCGGTGAAGTAGACGATGTCGCCTTGTCCGAAGACCCGGGTGCCGAGGTCCTGGCGGATCTCTTCGGGCCGAACCGTGTCCGGAGCCTTCACCAGCCGATGGCCCTTGCCGGCAAACGATTCGATGGCGTAGCCCTCGCGGCGGAGGCGTTTGATGTGCTTGGATACCGCGGCACGGCTGATGCCACGCTCGGCGCACAAGACGTCACCGGGCATCCATCGGCCCCGGGCCGATTTGAGCGCTGCCAGCAAAACTTCTCTCGTGGACGGCGGCTTCATGACGGCTCCTAACTGTAAACCCATTCTGGCTTTTAGGGTTGACAAAAGATGAAAATTTCGATTGGGTATGGTTAGCTGCATTCAAAGGCAATGAGACGGAGAACCGGCATGCCGATCGTTAACTCTATCATAAACACTGCCGATGGAAAAGCGCCGGAAGGGGATTTTACCCCGGAGTCGGCCCTGGAAGCGGCCCAGGCCCCCGAGGAGAAGTCCTTTGATTTGCTGCTGAAGGCCGATGCCCTGCGGCGGCAACACAAGGCCGAAGCGGTGTTCACCTGCGGGATCGTAA
>JBJKPT010000400.1:0-3701 GCA_046706045.1 Desulfobacterales bacterium | reverse complement strand
ACGCCCGCGGCGGCTCGCCGCCGACCGCCGCCGAGCTCCTGCACCGGCACAGCCATGACCCCGGACTGGATGAGCTGCGGAACCTGCTCCGGGACTGGGAACTCTGGTCGGCGGAGCTGCTCGAAAGTCATCTCTCGTATCCGGTTCTGGTCTATTTCCGTTCCCAGCACGACAACCAATCCTGGCTCGGGGCGCTCTCCGCGATCCTGGACACGTGCGCCCTGGTGATGGCGGGCTTTGAGGGGCCCTGCGAGCGGCAGGCGCAACGGACGTTTGCCATCGCGAGGCACGCGGTCGTAGACTTGGCCCTGATTTTCCGACGGCCCCCGCGCGAAACCGAGAGCGACCGTCTTCCCAAGGCCAGGCTCAGGCATCTGCGCGGTGCGCTGGCAAGGGACGGGCTTGTGCTTCGGGAAGACGGCGCCGCGGATCAAAAGCTCAACGAACTCCGGCAGATGTACGAGCCCTACGTCAATTCTCTATCCATTTATCTGGCCATCGCCATTCCCCCGTGGTTCCCGGAAACCAGCCAGACAGACAATTGGCAAACGAGCGCGTGGGGAATTGCTTCCGGCTTTCAAAAAGCACAATCGCCGGGAAAATCAAGGGATAGGCATTTCTAAACCGGCGCCCTCACCTTTTGGCCGTCCTATCCCCTGTTCTCCGGGAATGGACGGCAGCCCCGGGGTTTAGTCGCAAACGCCGACCCGTTTTCCGGTGAGCTTGGTCGTTATTTCCATGGGTTGTCCGTTTTCGACGGCGCGGGTGATGATGACGCCGGTGAACCGGTCTCCCCGGTAGAGGATGGCACCGTTGCTGATCATTTTCTTTCCCTGCTCATTGCACGTCAATGTCCAGCGGACCGTGTTGCCCTTGATTTTTACATCCTGGATGCGGCAGTGCTTGTTGATGTTGTTTTTGCCGCCGCCGGCCGGGGCCGGCTTTTCCCGGGTCAAGCACTGGAACATGGTGACCGCCGGCATCTGCATGGGCATACCCGCCACCGCCACCTGAGAAGTAATTTCCCATTTGCCGGGTCGCATGTCCAGGGCGAAGGCCGTGGAAGCCAGCGCCGCGAGCGCAAACAAAAGAAAAAAAACAAGTGAATGTTTTCTTGCCATCGCCGTTCCTTTCTGAAATCTAGAACGCTTCCAGAAGTTTCAGCGCCATGATGAAAATGGCAACGATCAGCACCGTCTTGATCAGCTTGTCGCCCTTTTTGATCGATGCCTTGACCCCGCACCATCCGCCCAGGGCGTTTCCGGCGGCAAGGCTCAAGCCGTAGGTCCAGTTCACGTTTCCGGTAGCGATGAAGATGGCGAGGGCCGGAATGGTGTAGATGAGGATGATGAAGACCTTGTGCATGTTGACGTGGATGAGGTCGAACTTCAGAAGATAATTCATCGCCGCCATGAGGATGAAACCGACTCCCACCTGGATGAACCCGCCGTAGAACCCGATGAAGAGCATCGAGAGGAACACCATCCAGTCGATCTTCTTGTTTTCCGAGTTGTCCAGGGCCATCTTCGATTTGGGAAGGAGCATCGAGACGATGATGCCGATCATGACGATGGCCAGAATCTTCTGAAAGAGCCCGTTGCTGATCTTCACCGCCAGGAAGGCGCCGGCGATGGATCCGGGGAGGGTCAAAAGCGAAAGCTTCAGGCTGAGTTTCGTCTGCTGGAAATTTTCCTTCTTGAACGCGTAGACGGCGAAGCAGTTCTGGATGAAAATCGCCACCCGGTTGGTGCCGTTGGCGAGCGCAGCGTCGAGCCCCAGAAAGATCAGGGTCGGAACGCTCAAGGTCGATCCGCCCCCGGCGTTGACGTTGATGAATCCGGCGATGGTTCCCACCCCGAAGAGGATCAGCGTGGCGTAAAGGGGGTGCAATGGTCTCTCCCGTCCGGTTTGCGGCGCGTTCTGGGGGGTGCTTCGGGTCGACGTGGTTCTATGGCACCAATGAGAGGGCGTGTCAATCCGGGAGGGTGTGAAGCCCGCTCGGGTTCAGGATCTCGACGGCCGGCGCCGTGGCCGGGAAAGGGGTGGCTCCTTTTCAAGGGCGTAAAGGAAAGCGGCGGCATCCAGGGGTGCGACGCCGTCGGCGCCCGGCGCAAGGGCCAGGTTCCAGAAGCGTTCCATGAAATCCCGCTCCCACGCCCGCAGGCGGTTCAGATGAAAGGCCGGTTTGGCGGTCAACCCTTTGGGCAGGGAGCCCGGCTCACGGGAACGGCGGGGTGGGGGAGCGCCCCGGAGGGCCGGGTTATCCCGGAACACCGCCTGCCCGAACCGGAGGGTGTAGAGAAACGTGTGGAAGGTGGAGATGGCACCGGCCCTCGGGTAGTGATCCAGGCGAGAGGTCATGGACAGCCGGCCGACGGCGTCTTCCACACGCTCGATCGCCCCGGCGCAAAGATGATCTTCGGACGCATACAGCGGAAAGAGCCGGAATTCATCCCCCCGGCAGTAAAAGACGCGCGTGACGCCGTAGGTTTCGGGGCATGCGGCGATCCGCGATCCGCTGGTCAGGTCGAAGCGCCCGGCAATGAAAAGGTCCACGCTTTCCCGTTGGGATGCGATGAGTTCAAGGGTTTCGTGCATCTGGGCGGCGGTCTCCCCGGGATGGCCGGTAAAGGTCATCCAGGCCGTGGCAATGCCGGCGCGGTGGAAGTCGGCGGTCACCGTGCGGATCGTTTGGACCGTGATCCCCTTTTCCATGGCGCGCAGCATTGCGTCCGATCCGCTTTCCACCCCGAAGGCCACGGCCCGCAACCCGGATTGACGCAGGAGCGCGCAGCGCTCCGCCGTGAAGAAAGGTTCGATCCGCAGGTCCGTGGACCAGCGGATGCCGGTCTTCCGGGCCACCAGTTCCCGGGCCAGGGCCACGGCGAAACGCGGGGCGAGGACATCCACGGCAAGGTAGAAATTGCGCACGCCGTGGCGTTCGGCCAGACGCGCCATCTGGCGGGCGGCTTCTTCGGCCGGCATTTCCCGGTACCCGTGAAGACCGGAACGGCTGAGACCGTAATCGCAAAAAGAACAACGATTCCAGTAACAGCCGCGGGTCGGGGCGACCAGCAGAATCCGTTCCGGGGCAAGGTACCGGTCGAGATCGAGATCCCCGAAGTCGGGGTCCGGAAGGCGGCCGAGATCCGTCACGGCGGCAGGACCGGCGTGCACGCGGCCGGAGGAAGGATCCCTCAGGAGAAGGTTCGGTGTCCCGCGAAGCCGCTCGAAGCGACTTGCCGGATCCTCCTGCGCGCCGCCTTCGGCCAGCGCGTTCATGAGCGCGGCAAGTGTTTCTTCGCCCTCGAACCGGCAGACCGCGTCGACCCGGGAGAGAATGCCCTCGCAAACGGAATCCGGGGCATGGCGGAAAATCTGCTGGACGCAACTTCCGCCCATCAGAAAGAAGGCGCGCGGGGCGATTTCGCGGAGCAGGCGAAGCAGGTGAAAGCTTTCCGGGATCTGGCTGGTGAAGGTGAGCGAAATGCCGACCAGGTCCCCGTCCCGGATGCCGCAGCGCGGAAGAAAGCCTGTGTAGAAGGCGGCAAGGGGGCTTCGGGAATCGTCGACGTAGCCGTTCAGCAGTCCGAGCCCCCAGGGAACGGCGAGGTGGGCCGCACGGTTGAAATGAAAGCGGAAAGGAAAGTGAAGGGCGCTTAAGCAGGAAAAGGCGTCTTCGACCCGATCGCGCGCCATGC
>JBJKPT010000399.1:0-12620 GCA_046706045.1 Desulfobacterales bacterium | reverse complement strand
CTTGATGGCCTCGGGATTGGCGATGGCGAGATCTTCTTCGGCCGCCACGAGATCGATGGACAAAAGGCCGCGGGCATCGGTCGCCGTGGTGATCACGGGTTCTGCGCCGATGGCCGCGGCAATTTCCCGGGCCAGACGGTTCGCGCCGCCAAGGTGTCCGGAAATAAGGCTTACGACCCAGCGGCCGGTGTCGTCGACCGCAACCACCGCCGGATCCACGGTCTTGTGACGCAGGAGGGGGGCCGCGATCCGGACCGCGATTCCCGCGGCCATGACAAAGACATGGCCGCGATACCGGGAAAAAGCATCGGTCACCGCCGGCCGAAGCGCCGAAAAGCGCCGGGCCGGCGAATGGCCGGGAAAATCCGCGCCCGCCGGGAAAAAGAGCTCGGCCCCCGGCCGGTGCCGGGCAATCCGGCCGGCCAGGGCGATGCCCTCGGGGGTCAGGGCCCAGACGGCGATGGCGTCAGGGGTTTCGCTCATGGTTTTTTCAAAGGCTCCGCGGTTCGAAATCCATGGGAAAACGTGCGGTCGTAAAGCCGGGAGGCGGGGCCGTCGCCGGCACCCTTCATTCCCAGGCCCTTGCCCACGACGATCAGGGCCTGGCGGTCGATTCCGGCCGCGCGCACCGTTTCCACGAGCCGGCCGACCCGGGTGATCCGGATGATTTCGTCCGGATGGCTCACCCGGTAGGCCACGGCCGCCGGCGCCTCGGCGCCGTAGGCCGCTTCAAGGACCCGGGCCACGGTTTCGATCTGGCCGACGCTGAGGTAGATCGCCATGGCGGTCCGGTGGGCCGCAAGGCTTGCCAGGGATTCGGCCTCGGGCACCGGCGTGCGGCCTCCGGCCCGGGTGAGGATCAGGGTCTGGGATTGTTCCGGGATCGTGTATTCCACGGCCATGGCCGCCGCCGCGGCAAAGGCCGCGCTGACCCCGGGGATCACCCGGTACGGAATCCCGGCCCGATCCAGCCGGAGCATCTGCTCGAAAATGGCGCCGTAAAGGCTCGGATCCCCGGTATGAAGCCGCACGATCCGTTCGCCCCGGCCGTGGGCGGTCACCATCGCGGCCATGATGGCGTCCAGGTGCATGCCGGCGCTGTCGATCCGCCGGCAGCGGCTCCCCGTCCATTGGAGAACCGCCTCGGGCACGAGGGAGCCGGCATAGATCACGAGATCGGCCCGCTCCAGGGCGTTTTTGGCCTTGACGGTGATCAATTCGGGATCGCCGGGCCCGGCGCCGGCAAAAATCACGGGATGGGTTGTCGGAGTCATGGGTTGCTATCTGCCTTCCGGTTTGCGCGCGGAAAGAATCCACACCGGGTTCAGCGCCTCCAGGCGCCGGCCGTCGGCCATGGACCGGGTGCGGCCGACCTGAATCTGGACGCAGTCGAAGGCCCAGCCCAGATCGTCCAGGGCCGACGCGGCCGCGTTCAGGTTTTCCAGAATCACCGTGTTGATCACGATCCGGCCGCCGGGCGCAAGACGCCGGCCGCAAACGGCCAAGATCCCGGGAAGACGGGCGCCCCCGCCGCCGATAAAGATCCGGTCCGGATCCGGCAAGGCATCGAGAGCGTCCGGAAGTTCGGCCGGAACGATCGTGAGGCCGCCGGCGCCAAAGCGACGCTTATTCTCCCGGATGTGGCCGATCCGGTCCGATCGCCGCTCCACGGCAAAAATCCCTCCGCCGGGCATCAGGACCGACGCCTCGATCGATACCGAACCGCTCCCGGCGCCCAGGTCCCACAGGGTCAGATCCGGCCCGAGGTCGAGCCGGGAGAGGGAAACCACCCGGACCTCGCGCTTGGTGATCATTCCGGCTTCGTGGGCAAAGGCGGACTCGGGCATGCCGAGACCCGGCCGGAGCGGGCCGCCGGCCGGGGAAGGGTCCGGCAAAAGGACGACGAGGCTGGGTTCCTCGAACGATAGGTCCACGGCCTCCTCCGGAAGGCAGGCGCGCCGCCTTTCGTCCGGCCCTCCCATGGCCGAAAAAACCGTCATCGGACACCGGGAAAACCCGGCCTCGCAGAGCCGTTCCGCGATCCAGGCGGGATGGCGGCGAAAATCCGTGTAAACGGCCACGGGCTTTCCCCGGAGCAGGCCGCCGGTTACCGCGGAAAACCGTTCCCGGCCGTGGAGGCTCACCACCACGGCGTCCTGCCAGGGACGTCCAAGCCGCGAAAACGCGGCCGCCACGGCACTGATGTTGGGCAGGATCTCGATCGCTTCGGCGCCGAGTTCCCGGATCAGGAAATCGCCGATCCCGTAAAACAGGGGATCCCCCGAGGCCAGGACCACGATCCGGCAGGTGCCGGCCCTCTCCCGGATCGCGCGGACCAGCCCGGTAAGGTCCCGGTCGATGACGCGCCGCTCGGCCGTCGCCTGGGATACCGCGGCCAGGTGCCGTTTCCCGCCGATGAGAAGGTCCGCGGCCCGGATCCGGCCCCAGTGGGCCTCCGTCAGGTCCTCCGCCGCCACGCCCATGCCGATCACGGTCACCGTTTTCCGGTGCGCTCCGTTCCCGGTCGCATTCATCGATGCATCGCTCATCCGTCTTCCCGCCAATCGGCCGCCGGCCGGCCGTCGTAATCGAGAATCACCGCCCGAAGGCGGCAGCGATCCCCGGAAAAACCGCGCGCCGCGGCGACCACGCGCCGGGCAACGGCATCCACCACTTCCGGCGCATGGGGGTAAAGGGAAAAAAACGCTTCCCGGGCCGTGTTCGCGGCGGCAACCGCCTCGGCCCGGCGGATGTCCCCGGTTTCCTCCCGGATCCATCCGGCCAGCCGTGCGAGGTCCACCTCGGCCCGGGCCGCGTGGGTATGCGCATGGCCCTCGGCCATCTTCAGGGCTTTTCCGAAAAAGACGGCGATCCAAAGGGCATCGAAACCGCGCGCCGCGGCCTGCTCCAGGGCCGCGCCGAAAAAATCGCCGATCTGGACGAATTGCTCCTCGGCGAGTTCCGGCCACCGGGCCTGGGCGAAGCGCTCGCTTCGGCGGCCCGTGGTCAGCACCACGGTCCGGTGTCCGGCGGCCCGGGCCACGGACAGGGCCGAGCGGATCGTGGCGATGTAGGCTTCGTGGGACATGGGCCGCACGATTCCGGTGGTGCCGAGGATGGAAATCCCGTCCACGATTCCCAGCCGGGCATTCAGGGTCTTTTGGGCGAGTTCCCTGCCCCGGGGCACGAGGATTTCCACCGTGACCGCCAGGCGGAGGCCTCGGGCGTCGAGGACATCGGTGACGGCGGTCTGGATCATGCGCCGGGGGCCGGGGTTGATGGCCGGCGCGCCCACGGGCAGTTCCAGGCCGGGCCGGGTAATCCGGCCGACCCCTTCCCCGCCCCGGATCGATACCGACGGCGCAGGATCCTTCGGACCGGCCGGGGCAATTCGCACCCTGGCCCCGATCCGGGCCTGATGGGTGACGTCCGGATCGTCTCCGGCATCCTTGGTGACAAAGCAGCAGGCGCCTTCGGGGTCCAGATCAGGGCAGTCATCGACGCCGATCACGACACTTCCGCGATCCCCGAGAAACGGGATCGTGACCGAGGCCGGGGGCCGGCCGTCGAGAACGGCGATCAGGGCGGCCTTGGTCGCTGCCGCGGCGGCCGTCCCGGTGGTAAACCCGCTCCGGAGCCGGCGACGGTTCCGGTTCATGCCGGGGCCACCGATTTCTTCGAAAGGATCAGGGTCCAGTACCCCGAGCGGCCGTTGTCCAGGGTCCGCACATCCCGGACCACCCGTTCCTCGGCCAAACCGCAGTTGATCACCCCGAGGCTTGTTTCAATGCGCCCGTCGTCTTCCAGGGCCTTGGCGATATCGCCGACATTCCGGTAGGCCTTTAAAAAAACGACGTTTTCCGGTTTGGGCAAGGCTTTTCGGAACCGGTCCCCGCCCTGGACCCCGGAAAGGACCAGAAGCGCCTCGTCGCCTTCGACCAGGGGGGTGTTCGTCCGGGCCGCCGCCGCCTGGTAGGAGGTGATGCCGGGCACGGTCTCGATGGGTGCCTCCGGCGCGATGCGCCGGACCGCCTTCAAGAGGTAGCCGAACGTGGAATAGGTCATGGCATCGCCCAGGGTCAGAAAGGCGGCGCTTTGGCCCGCCGACAACACCTCCAGGACCGTCCGGGCATTGGCCTCCCAGGCCGACTCGAGTTCGGTCTGCTCATGGCACATGGGAAAGCTCATCCGCCGAACCGGTGTTTCCGCCGGGATATGCGTTTCGGCAATGGCAAGGGCCTGGCTGTGGTGATTTTTGGTCGAGGCGGCCGTAAAAATCACGTTCACCCGTTTGAGAATCGTGACCGCTTTGACCGTGATCAGATCCGGGTCTCCGGGTCCGACCCCGATGCCGTAAAGCGTCCCTAGGGATTCGGCGTGCATGGCATGGGCTCCAATGGGTCCAATGGTTCTGCGGCAAGAATGGCCAGCGCGTTCACGACGCTCGCCGCCACGTTCGATCCACCCTTGCGGCCCCGGTTGGTGATGAAGGGAACCGCGAGTGCTTCCAGTTCGGCCTTGGATTCCGCGGCGTTCACAAACCCCACGGGCAAGCCGACGATCAGCGCCGGCCGGTTCCGGCCCTCGCGCACGCCCTCGATGAGGCGCAGCAGCGCGGTCGGTGCATTGCCGATGGCACAGATGCCGCCGTGGATCTCGCCGGCGGCGGCATCCACGGCCGCGGACGCCCGGGTGCGGCCCTCGACCCGGGCCTGTTCGGCCACGGCCGGATCCGTGATAAAGCAGCGCAGTTCGACACCGAAAGGAGCCAACCGGTAGGCGCCGATGCCGGCCCGGAGCATGTGGGTGTCGGTGACGATGCGGCATCCCCGGCGGATCGCCGACACCCCGGCGGTCACGGCATCCGGATGAAACCGCACCGAACGGAGGTACTCGAAATCGGCCGAGGTATGGATCATCCGGCGCACGATCGCCCACCGATCGGCGGGAAAATCGTGGGGACCGGCTTCCCGGTCGATGATGGCGAAACTCCGGGCCTCGATGTCATGGGGTCTCATCCGAGGGCCTCCTTTTCCCGGCGGTATGCCCGGCAGGCATCCACAAAGGCCCGGGCCGAGGCCGGATGGCTGCCGAAATGAAGGTGGACGTAACTGCCCAGGGTGCGGCGCAGGCAATATCCCTCATCCCGGGCATCGCCGCCGCGGCCCGCGGCGACCCGAAAGACGGTTTCCATACCGGGGTCGATGGCGAGGGGCTCGGAATAATGGAACTCGTGGCCGCGCAGCCGCGTGCCGGACCGGCCCAGAATGGCATCGGCCCCCAGGCGGACCTCCCGGTAACCCATGGCCGCGAGCCGATCGCACATCCGGGTGGAGACCGGGAGGCACCCGGTCATGGGATGGACCCGCTCGTCGCGGTCCGAGAGTTCCCGGCCCAGGTACATGAAGCCGCCGCATTCTCCGTAGATCGGCATGCCGTCCATCGAAGCGGCCCGCACCGCCTCCCGCATGGATCGGTTTGCCGCCAGCCGGACGGCATGGACTTCCGGGTACCCGCCGCCGAAATAAAGCCCATCGAGCCCCGGCGGCAGGCCCGAATCGTCCAGGGGCGAAAAACCGACCGGTTCGGAGCCGGCCTCGGAAAGCAGGGCCAGGTTGTCCGGATAATAAAAACAAAACGCGCCATCCCGGGCGACCCCGATGCGCACCGGTCGACCCGCGGCGATTCGGGTTGCCGGTGCCGCGCCGGGAGCGGTATTCACCTCGGCCATCGCCGGGATCAACCGATCCAGACCGATATGGGTTTCCGCCAGCTCGGCCAGCCGGGCGATGAGGCCGCCGGTCACATCGAACTCTTCGCTGGTCACCAGGCCCAGGTGCCGTTCGGGAATGGTCACGGCCGCCTCCCGGGGAATCCCGCCCAGGCAAGGCACGGGGATGCGGCCCGCAAGCGCCTCTTCGAGATAGGCCCGGTGCCTGGGGCTGCCGATCCGGTTGAAGATCACCCCGGCCATGGCAAGGTCCGGATCAAACGTGGAAAATCCGAGAACCATGGCCGCCACGCTCCGCGCCATGCGCTGGGCATCGATCACCAGCAGCACGGGCAGCCCCAGCCACTTGGCCATCTGGGCCGTGGAGCCATCCTCGGATCGACCGTCGATCCCGTCAAAAAGGCCCATGACCCCTTCCACCACCGCGACGTCCGCATCGGCGGCATGCCGCATGAATCGATTGCGGTTGTCGTCCTCGGAGAGCATCCAGCCGTCGAGATTGATGCTCGGCCGGTTGGCGATGCACCGATGATGGCCCGGGTCGATAAAATCCGGGCCGACCTTGAACGGGGTCACCCGAAGGCCCCGGCGGCCCAACGCGGCCATGAGACCGAGGGCCACGGTGGTTTTTCCGACCCCGCTGGAGGTTCCGGCGATGACGATTCCTTTGGGCATCCGTTGCTCCGAATGGCGTTCTCCCCGGTCCCGAGGGATCCATGCCCGGGTCGGGATTTGCCGTGCCCATCCCCGGCCGGCCCTTCGGCATATCCGTCCTGGATGGGCACCAAATAAAAAACCCCGAACCCCACGGACGGGTGGGATTCGGGGACAACCGTTTTCTATCCTCCGATGGCGATGGAACACGCACCGAGATCGCCGACGCGGGCAGCCCAGGCAGGTCTTCTGGCTCTCGGTTCGCCCTACTCTCCTTGCCTTCCCATCTCCCGTTTCCGGAAAACAGTGGCATCTACAGGATTTCGTCCCCGATGACAGCGGCGGTCCCGCTCCCGAATTTCACGGGATTCCCATATTAAGCGCGTGCGGCACCTGGAGCCCGCTACATAAAGGGATTTCCGGGGAAAGTCAAGCCGCACCGGAAACCGGAGGTTCGGGGACCGGTCCACGCGAGACGGCGATGCCGATTCGTCGGCCGCGGCCGGCGTGATGCTTCAAAACCAACGTTAATGTCCGTCCGTTTCGACGGGGTTTCGGGATTCTGCATTCCGGGCCGCGGCCCGGCGCTCCCGGTTGCGCTCGGCATCCGATTGACGAAGATAGGTCGGAACGATGCCCATTGCCGAGCCGGACGCGGCCATGGAAATCCGGGGCCGCGCGAGCCGCGCGATCACGGCGGCCCTGGGAAAATTCATCTCCTCCGGGCCAAACACCACACGATGGCCGAAACGGGCCGCCAACGCGTCCCGGTATCGGGCCGCGCCGGTGCCGGTACACAGGCATCGCCCCTCGCCAATCCAGGCCCCGATCGCTTCCGGTGCCATGATCCCCTCGGCACAAACCTGAACGAGGCCCTGGCCTTCACGACGAAAAAACGCGGCATAGACCTCGCCACGGCGGGCGTCGATCATCGGGCAGACCGCATCGGTTGTCCCCTCGGTCTGCCGGGCCAGGGCATCCAGCGAGGAAACGCCCACCACCGGCCGGTCCAGGGCCATGGCCAGCCCCTTGACCGTGCTCATGCCGATTCGGATCCCCGTAAACGAACCCGGTCCGCATCCCACGGCGTACCCGTCGATACCGCCGATGGACACCCCGGAGAGCCCGAGCACGGCATGCACCAGGGCCATGACGTGACGGGCGTGGGTGTGTCGGCCGCGAAGGGAGGTTTCCGTGAACCCGTCGTCGGTGACCAGGGCCACACTGGCCATGGGGGTGGCGGTGTCCACGGCAAGCAGCTTCATGCCAATTTCCCTTTGCGCCGCCGGGCGATCCGTCGCTTCCGCGGCTTCTTCACGGGAAGGGGCGAGGCCGGGGGCAGTTTTTCCTCCAGGACCACCGGCAGCACCTCGTCCATGGATTTGACCACGATGTATTCGACCCGGCGGCGGATGGAGGCCGGAATCTCCGATACGTCCCGTCGGTTTTTTTCCGGAATCACGATCCGGTGTACCCCGGAACGCAGGGCGCCCAAGGTCTTTTCCTTGAGGCCGCCGATGGGCAGAACCCGTCCCCGCAAGGTGATCTCACCGGTCATGGCCACATCGCTTCGGACCTTGACACCGGTCAAGACGGAAACCATCGCCGTGGCCATGGCCACCCCGGCAGAAGGCCCGTCCTTGGGAATGGCGCCGGCCGGAACATGGATGTGAATGTCCTGGTTTTCCAGGATGGCCTCGTCGATACCGAACCGCTCGAACGTGGACCGGACGTAGCTCAGGGCCGCGCGGGCGGATTCCTGCATCACCTCGCCGACCTGCCCGGTGATGATGAACTCGCCCTTGCCCCCGCCGATGAGACCGGCCTCCACGTAAAGCACTTCGCCGCCGGCATACGTCCAGGCCAGACCCGTTGAGAGACCCACCTGACTTTCTTCCTTGTCCATCTCCGGATAGAATTGAGGAACCCCGAGGTAGGTGTGAATATTGGACCGGGTGACGGTGAAATTGCCCTTTTCGCCTTCGGCGATTTTTCGGGCCACCTTCCGGCAGATCGTTCCCAGCAACCGTTCCAGATTCCGGAGCCCGGCCTCCAACGTGTATTCGGTGATCATCAGGCGCAGGGCCCCGTCGGAAACCGATACCTGTCTGGCCCTCAGGCCGTGCTCGCGAAGCTGCCGGGGGAAGAGATAGGTCTTTGATATATCGATTTTTTCTTCTTCGGTGTAACCGGAAAGCGAAATCACCTCCATCCGGTCGAGAAGGGCCGAGGGGATGGTGTCGGTCTGGTTGGCCGTGAGGATGAACATGACCCGGGACAAATCAAAGGCCAGGTTCAGGTAATGGTCGCTGAACTCGGCGTTTTGCTCGGGGTCCAGGGCTTCGAGCAGGGCCGAGGACGGATCGCCCCGGAAATCCATGCCGAGCTTGTCGATTTCATCCATCATGAAGACCGGATTGTTCGTTCCGGCCTGTTTGAGTCCCTGAATGATCCGACCGGGCAGCGCACCGATGTAGGTCCGCCGGTGTCCCCGAATTTCGGCCTCGTCCCGAATGCCGCCAAGGGATACGCGGACGAACGATCTTTTCATCGCCTTGGCGATGGCCTTCCCGAGGGAGGTCTTCCCGACCCCGGGCGGGCCGACAAAGCAGAGGATCGGCCCTTTCATCTTGGGGTTGATTTTCCGTACGCTGAGATGCTCGAGAATCCGCTCCTTGATCTTTTCCAACCCGAAGTGGTCCTGATCGAGGATCTTTTGGGCGCCGGGGATGTCGAAGACGTCCTTGGACGCCTTGCTCCAGGGCAGTTCCACGAGCCAGTCCAGATAGGTGCGCAACACGGCGGATTCGGCCGATTCGGGATGCATCTGCTCGATGCGGCGAAGCTGCTTTTCCGCCTCTTCCTCGGCCGTCTTCGACATCCGGGCTTTCTTTATTTTCTTCTTGTATTCCTCGACTTCCTGGGCGCGATCGTCGCTTTCCCCCAGTTCCCGGTGAATCGCCCGGACCTGTTCCCGGAGAAAATAGTCCCGCTGGCTTTTGGAGATCTCGTCGCGCACGTTGGACTGGATCTTGGCCTGCATGGACGAGAGTTCCAGCTCCCGGTACAACAAATCGTTCACCTTCTTGACCCGCTCGATGGGGTCGATGGTTTCCAGCAGGACCTGGGACTCCTCGATTTTCAACCGAAGGTTGGAGGCCACCAGGTCGGCCAGCTTGCCCGGCTGGTCGATGCTTTCCAGAATCGATCCGACCTCGCCGGTGAGCTCTCCTTTCAGCGCCATGATCTTTTCCGAGTTTTCTCGCACCGTGCGCATCAGGGCTTCGGTTTCAACGGTGACATGTTCAACCTGCGGCTCTTCGATAAGATCGATGTGCACGCGGTAAAAGGGGCGCTTGCGGACATATTTGCGAATTTTGGCCTTGGCAACCCCCTGAACCAAAACCTTGACCCGGCCGTCGGGGAGTTTGAGCATGCGAAGCACCCGGCCCACCGTGCCGAATTCGAAAATGTCGTCCGTTGAGGGATTTTCAATGCCGGCGTCGTGCTGGGTGGCCAGCATGAGGTGGTTGTCGCCGGCCACGGCATCTTCCACGGCGCTGATGGATTTTTCCCTCCCCACAAAGAGCGGCAACAGCATGTCCGGAAAGATCACCACGTCCCGGACGGGCATCAGTGGCAGGGTTTCGGGAATCTCGCCGTCGGGTTCTTCTTCGATGATACGGATTAGGTCGTCGTGATCGGTTTCAGCCATTGGTTTTCCCGTTTGGGTTCATGAATCGCATCCGCTTTGCATCCGAAAAATAAGGGCTCTAATATAAGGGCGGGCAGCGGAACTGGCAACAAGGAACTTGATTTCAAATCGCCCAGCGTTTACTGTCGCGGAAATTGCGATCCGTTTTCACGCTCCAGAAAATCGATGCGTTCAAGAGCCCGGAATCCGGTACGGGACGCGCAGGAGGGAGCCGGCGGTGGCCATTCAACTGATGGTGTTCGTATTCGGTCTTTGCGTGGGCAGTTTCCTGAACGTCTGCATCTATCGGCTTCCGGCGGGGGTATCCATCGTGTTCCCGGGCTCCCGCTGCCCCTATTGCGAGCACCCGATCCGGGCCTACGACAATGTCCCCATTCTCGGGTGGCTGCTGCTCCGGGGCCGTTGCCGGCATTGCAAGCATCCCATCGCGCTGCGCTACCCGATGGTGGAACTGCTCACCGGATTGACGGCCCTCGCCTGCTTGCTGCGCTTCGGCCCGAAACCGCCGGCCCTCGTCTATTTTCTGTTTTGCGCGGCATTGATCGTCGTGGCCTTCATCGACATCGATCACCAGATCATTCCGAACGCCATTTCCCTTCCCGGCATTCCCATCGGCCTGGGGCTGAGCTTCTTTCTTCCCCAGCTGCGTTTCGTCGATGCTGTCCTGGGGGCATTGGTCGGCGGCGGCAGCCTCTACCTGGTGGCATGGCTATACTCCCTGATTAAAGGCCTTGACGGCATGGGCGGCGGAGATATCAAACTGCTCGCCATGATCGGGACGTTTGTTGGATGGAAAGGGGTCATCTTCACCATCTTTATCGGTTCGGTCACCGGAACAGCGGCCGGCGTCGCGCAGATGGTGGCCCGGCGCAAACTGAACGGCAAACTGCGAATTCCCTTCGGTCCGTTTCTTGCGATCGGCGCCATGGCTTATGTGTTTTACGGCCGCGAACTGATCCTCTGGTACCTGCGATTCCTGGGGAAAGCCCCCTGATGGGAACCCTCCCCCGCATCTTCCCCGGCCGGCTGTCGCGATTGAACCCGCCGCCCGCGCGATCATGCCCGATCCGAAAGGCGAGGCCGGAATCTTCGCCGGCGGTGCTCCGAAAACGCCGCCGGTACCCCTGCCAACCGAATAATCTGTTGTAATCGATACATGGATATGATAGGGGAATCGTTGAATATTTACGCTGGGTTCGATGGCTGAAACCGGCATTGGCGCGGGGTGAAAACCGAATAAGACCTTGACGCTTTTCGGTTCGGCAAGGCACGAATCGCCGTCTGAACGGCCCGGGCAAGGCAGTCTCCGACATATGATTTCCATTCCTCGGATAACCATTCCAACCACAGAATGAGGTGAATGTCATTGGATTACTCGGTTGACTTAAAAAAAGAACAGTTTGAACGAATCGAACAGATTCTAGAAGACGAACTCATTGAGCTGGGCGTCCAATGCGTCCTTCTGATCGACCTGGCCGGGAACATCATCGTCAATCTGGACGACGGCAAAATCGACCACGACATCTACTCGCTGGCGGCGTTGGCCGCCGGCAATTTCGGCGCCGTCAGCGCCATGGCGAAGATTGTCGGGGAAGAAGATTTTTCACTGTTGTTCCACAAGGGAGAAAAGGAAAGCATCCATTTCAGCAAAGTTGTGGATGACCTCTTGCTCGTTACCATCTTCGGCAAGGAAGTCTCCCTTGGCTTTCTGCGGCTGAAAGTGACCGAGGCCATCGACGAAATTCGGAAGATACTGTAACCATTCACATTGATTGACCGATGTTTTCGCTTTGAGGGGTAACGGATTTGGCACTCATCAATCCGAAGAAGAAGGAAGTGCAGGTCAAACTGGTATACTACGGACCTGGGCGCGGCGGTAAAACAACCAACCTGGAGTACATTTTCAGCAAATTTCAGAAACGCATCAAAGGCAATTTGACCACCATCAAAACCTACGGCGACCGGACCTTGTTTTTCGACTTCATGCCGATGGATATCGGCGCGATCAAAGGATACAGCATTAAAATACAGTTTTACACGGTTCCGGGGCAGGTAAAATACGCCGCCACCCGCCGCCTGGTATTGCGCGGCGTCGACGGGATCGTCTTCGTTGCCGATTCCATGGCGTTGCGGCAGAAAATGAACATCCTGTCGCTGAAGGACTTGCAGGACAATCTGGCGACCTTTGACAAGAGCATCTTCAAGATTCCGCTTGTGTTCCAGTACAACAAGCGCGACCTTGAAAAAGAGGGCATTCCCTTGCTTTCCATGGAAACGCTGGAAAACGACTTGAATCGACAGTTGAAAGCCCCGAGCTTTATGGCCAGCGCCATCACCGGCGAAAACGTGGTGGAAACCATGAAAAAAGCCATTTCCATCACCATCGTGTCCTTTGAAAAACGCCTTGACATAGGGGGGTGACCCGTTGACGGAAGACAACGCCAGCAACCTTGCAAACGAAGTCATCAGTCGCCTCGATGACATCTTCAAAGATGACGGTGACGACATGTCTCCGGTCAA
>JBJKPT010000398.1:0-2218 GCA_046706045.1 Desulfobacterales bacterium | reverse complement strand
GTTCATCGCCTGCCGGATATTTGACGAATGCACGATACGATGCGGATCAAACATATCATCATCGGCATCAACTTGTTGCTTATCGCCTTGTGCATCTACCTTGCGGTGGGCCTGTTTTACCGGATTCATACGGCGGGGCTTGTCAGCGAACCTCCCGTGGGGAGCGCCCCGGGCAGGGCGGATCTTCCCCCTCCGAAGAATATCCGTTCCGCGGCCGATAGCGAAGTGATTCTCAAACGGGATCTCTTCGGAGTCGTCCTCAAAGACAGCGCCGGGACCAGGAAACCGGTGGACATCGAAAGCCTCAAACCCACGGCTCTACAGTTAAAATTATGGGGAACGGTGCTCCATGAAAACGGTACGGCCTATGCCATCATCGAAGACTTGAAGACGCGGAAGCAAAAACTTTACAGGCCGGGGGACGCGATCGAGACCGCGACGATCAGGCAAATCCTTCGGGAAAAGGTGATCCTTTCCGTTGGCGACCGGAACGAAATGCTCGAGATGCCTTCGGAAAAATCGCCGGGGGTCGATGCCGCAGGCATCCCTTCGCACGTCGGCGCTTCCGCTTCGGATGGGGCCCAAGTGAACCGCAATGCCGATGTTCTTACCACCCATGATGTGAGGCGCCTTCTGGGCGAGATCGGCATCCGCCCTCATCTGGAACACGGCCGGCCCGCGGGCCTTGAACTGACGCGGATAAGCGGCGACTCCCTGTTTCACCGGATGGGGCTCGTCTCCGGGGACATTATCCTGGGCGCGAACGGAAAGCCGATCCGGACGGTCAACGACCTGGTCGATCTCTACCGGGAAATGGGCTCATCGCCCGAGGCCAAGATTCAGATCCAGCGAAACGGACAAACGAAAACCGTGGACTTTGGGATCCAATGAAATCGGCATCACCCCTGAAAAACGGCCGCTGTTTCAAAAACTCACCCCGGTGGTGGATCCTTCTTCTTTGCGTGGGAACGGTGCTTGTATTCTGCCCTCCCCGATCCGAGGCCGCCGAAAGCCGTGCTTCGGACGGCCAATACGTGACCATCGATTTCGACAACGTGGACATCTCCGTCTTCATCAAGTTCATCGCCGAGCTCACCAAGCGGGACTTCGTGATCGATCCCCGGGTCAAGGGCAAGGTGACCATCGTCTCACCCAAAAAGATATCGATTGCGGAAGCCTACCGGGTCTTTCAGTCGGTTCTCGAAATCCATGGGTTCACCGCCGTGAAGGCCGGGGCGATCACCAAGATCGTGCCCTCCCCGGACGCCCGGGCCATGAACATCGAAACCCGGCTGAAAAAGGAAGCCCAGTCGCCGGAAGACAGGGTGGTCACCGAACTCGTCCCCCTGGAGTTCGCCAACCCCGAGGACATCAAGCGGCTCTTCGCCCCCCTGGTGTCGCGAAACAGCGTGATCCTCTCCTACCCGCCAACGAACATGCTCATCATCACCGATGTCTACTCCAACATCACCCGCTTGATGCGCATCCTCAAGGTCATCGATGTTCCCGGCATGGGCCAGGAGCTGACCGTCGTGCCGGTGCAATACGCCGATGCCACCAAGCTGGTGAAACTGCTGGAAACCGTCTTTATCCATAACAAAGCCGTCCGGAAAGAAGCCAGCATCGGTGAAATGCGGTTCGTGGCCGATCAGCGGACCAATTGCATCGTGGTGCTGGCGAGCGCCGTCGACACCCAGCGGATCAAGGCGCTGGTCGCCATCCTGGACAAGAAGGCCCCCCGGGCGACGCAATCGATTCATGTCTACTACCTGGAGCATGCCGTGGCCGGGGACCTGGCCAAAGTCCTCCAGAGCCTTCCCTCAAAAGGGACCGTGAACGATTCGGGCATCCGGGAAGCCCCGGCAGTCTCCAGCGAAGTGAAGATCACCGCCGACAAGTCGACCAACAGCCTCATCATCATGGCCGACCCCAACGAATACCAGGTCCTGAAAAATATCATAGAGAAGCTCGATATCCCCCGGGCCATGGTCTACATCGAATCGCTGATCATCGAAGTCAACACGACCAAAAATTTTGAAGTGGGCACCCAGTGGATGATCGGCAACAACGGCAAAGGCTATGTTTTCGGGGGCGGCTCGGGGAATGGCGGGTCGGCCGCCGGCGCGTTTTCGAGCAGCAATTTCCCCACGGGTATGGCCCTGGGAGTCCTGGGGCAAGGAATCAGCGTGGATGTCGCCGGTACCACGACCTATTTTCC
>JBJKPT010000397.1:0-2785 GCA_046706045.1 Desulfobacterales bacterium | reverse complement strand
CCGTTTGTCAATGTTCAGGTCGAACTGGATGCCGGCGACGGTATAGGTCAGCATTCCGTTTCCCTTTCCGGCCAACGGGTCGGCATGATTCTTCGGCCTGCGGAAATCATCCGATTTCCCGCGAGTTTCAGGCCGGTCCGGATCTGGTCTCCTTTTCCGATCCGTTGGTCGGCCTCGAACGTCGGATAAGGATAGGTCGTGACACGCTCGACCTCCCGGGCCGCCGCACTCGGCGCCAGAGCACGCAGCCGCCTGCATTCCCGGTCGACGGTGTCACGGAACATGGAATGGCCCAGCATGGCGGCGGCCGGGGCAATGGTGTCGATAAAGTCGAAACTCAGCTCCGGGTAACCGAAGATCTTCCGGGTATATTGCCGGAACAGGGACTGAATCCGTCGGGCATGTGGATGGCCGGTGGTTGCGATGCCGGGATGAAGACCGAACAGACCGACCCGGTAAAGGCGTTCCGTATGGGGTTTGCGAAATACGGTCAGTCCGACCACGTCGCGATTGAATACCAGCCCGGCGACGATCAGGTCCTCCTTGCAATTGATCGAAGGCTCGGGATAACGGGCAAACCGCTGCGAATCGATGGAACCCGTTCGGTCCCGGGCCGGCATCAGGGCCGCAAAAGCGGCATAAGGGATGGGCTCGGGCCCAGCGATACGGATTTCCCCGGAGTATTGGCGGTACCGGGGATCGCGGTAGATCGCGGCCGGCACGTCATGAAGGATTCGGTCAAAAAATTCGTCTTCCGGCGGCCTATCAAACCGGCGGCCGATGATCCGGGCCGTCTCCCGGGAGGCAAACCAGGCGCAAGGCCCCACGTCGGGCCGCCCCAGGGCCATGGGCGTGGGGCGGCCGGCGAGCCGGTGAACGGCGCAAAGGGTGATGTAGGTGGCGATATCCTGGGGGCACCGCGCCGGCGTGCCGGTTAGAATGATGCCCTTTTCCGCGGCCGCCTCTATCCAAAGCCGGTCTCGAACCCGGCGGACAAGGCGTTTCAGGTGTTGGGGTGTGGGCCGGGAAATGAACCACGGCCTGCGGGGACTGGCATCTTTGGGTAAATCAGCGGCTGGGTGGCGCATCGTGGACTGGATCCGGAAAAGGGCGGGGAGATGGGGTCGGCTGGACATCAGCTCGCACGACGCTCATGACCACTTAGCCTGTCGATGCCCGCCGATCGTTTTTGCGGTGGTATCAGGTACCGTTTGCCGAGCAGTTGGAACCCAACGTTACACACTGGGAGGACAGATGGCCGTTACTGGCTGTCCCCCCTTTGATCTTGCACCCGGCGGCCAGGACTTCGTCCGCAGCCAGGTCGATGGTTCGAAGGGCCGGTTTTTCGTACGGTGTTTTGAATGTGCCGGTTTTTTCAGGGGTTGTCATGGAACACCTCCTCTACAGCGCTTTTCGGATGGCTTCCAGGCGGTAATGGCCCAGGGCGCAGAGATATGGCGCCGGCGTCTGTTCATCCCTGTTTTCCAGGCGGAAAAAGGCGGGGCATACCCCGCAAACTACGCGCTTATCACAGGTTTTGCAAACAAAATCCGGCCGGGCCGTTCGGGTCCGGATATTGGCGATGGTCTTTTTCCATGCCTCGCCGAACGGCGTTTTTTTTAGATCGGCCGCTGGGTCGTCGACCAGCAGGCAGGGCTTCATCCGGCCGAAGGGGTCGATATAAAAATTCGTCAGCCCGGCGCCGCAGAGATAGAGTTGGTCGATCGCCGGCGCGTCCTTCATCCGGCGGTAGTAGTCCACCGCTTTGTCCACTCTTTCCGGGTCGGCGAGTTCAAGGGCCACCGCCGCCTCGGGATCGATGCGCAGGTCGATCGGGGTCCGACCGCCATGAAAATCGCAAAACAGGGCCGGATCAAAGCGGAAATGGACACCGAAGCGCCGGGCCGTTGCCGCCATTTTCTCAAAGTCCGGACGGGTGTCCCGGGTAAGGACGGTTTTCAGGTCGAAGCGCAGGCCGCAGCCTCGCAGGCGGTCGATTCCCCGCATCACGGCCTCATAGGCCTCGGGATGGCCGGTGGTTCGGGCATAGGTGGCGGGCGATGCGCCGTAGAGGCTGATTTCGATCTGCTGAGGCGGCCATTGGGAAAAAAGGTCGAGAACATCATCGTCAAACCGGGTCCCGTTGGTAAATACCGTCACCACGAGGCCGCTCTTCCGCGCGTGGCTGTAAATCTCGGCGAAGTCGGGGCGGAGCAAGGGTTCTCCCCCGCTGATCAATAAAAAGAGGCACCCGTCGCGGACCATGGCGTCGATGAGGCTGCGCCATTGCGCGGTAACCAGTTCCGGCCCGCGCCCTGCCGTGCGCTCGGCCCCATGACCCAGGTAACAGTGGGCGCAGGAAAGGTTGCACCGGTAGGTCAGATCGATGGTGCCGGAAACAGGGATCCGGTCCCGGGCGGCTTTTTTGCTGAACCGATCGACGAAATCGGCGGCGGATTCCGGAGAAGGTGAATTGGTTTCCATGGTCAGCGTACCGGCTCGATCAGGCCCGCGGCCGATAGGGCCGCGACGAATTCAAGAGCGTCGCTCTGGGCCTGGGCCGCCGTGACGTCAAAGACTTCCGGCACCATCGCGGCGATTTCGGAAATCGAGTGTTCGCCGTCGATCCGGTTCCAGATGAAACGGCCCGTGGGATTCACGGAAAAGAGCCGCTGCATGTCGGCCAGGTTCCCATGGATGGGCACGAGAATCGTTTCCTCGGCAATTTCGCGGTCCACGACCGAATCGGTTTTCCGGTAAACGGTATCCGGCATGGGTCTTCCTC
>JBJKPT010000396.1:0-1211 GCA_046706045.1 Desulfobacterales bacterium | reverse complement strand
CCACCGTGAGGATGCGGTCCACCAGCATGAGCGGCTCGGCCGGCAGTCGCACCCGGACCGGGTAGGTGTCCACGACGGCGAATTCCGGTCCCAGGACTTTGGCGACCGAGCCGACGGCGAATTCCAGGCATTGACTCCGATCGAACATGGGCCGCGGACCCATGGCCGCAGGGCCGGACCCCGTCACCGAAAAGGGGGCGGCGGTCTCCGGGCCGGGGCCCGGGACCGACCGGGCAAGCCGGGCCCGCAAGGCAACGGCGTCGGAAAAACTCCGGGACAATCCGGCCGAGAGGTCGAGAAACCGGTCATGGGCGGCGGCCGTTTCCGCGGTCCGGTCCGCGATGTGGTGAATGGCCCGTTGAATCGCGGAAAACGCCGGGGAAGGGTGAACCTCCGCTTTTTCGGCTGGAACGGGAGGGCTGGGCTTCCGGCGGGCATCGGAAACGATGCCGGGTTCGATTCGGGCCGGCACGGGCTCCGGCAAATGGACCCACGGCGGCGCCCCGCCGGCCGATCGCTGGATCGGCGTGCCGGGACGGTCGATGCGCGGGGTCTCCTTCCGGGATTCGCTCCGGGCTGCCTCCGGGGCCGCGCCGAGGATCGCATGGGCGTATCCGCCGTCGGCCGTGATGACGGCGACCCCGGCGATCCCGGGTCTGTTTTCGTTCCGAAGGATCGCCGCCCCTGAGTCGGGATCGCCTGCGCGTGGATCAAAGACCGGCACCGGGGCCGGTACCCGTCCGTGAAAAAGACCCAGGGCCGCGGCATAGATCGAAAACAGGCCGGCCATGGCGCCGCCGTGGCCGGTTCTGGTTTTGATGGCCGAGATCCCCAGGGGGGTGTTTCGATTCGGTTGGGTCGCGATGGGTCGAAGGGCGTTGCGTTCGCAGGCGTCCTCGGAGGCGATGCCGCTGCCGTGGGCCTCGATAAAGGAAAGCCGGTCCGGTGCAATCCGGGCATCGGCAAGGGCCTGGGCCAATGACCGGCCATAGGCCGCGGCATCGCAGGCGCCGGTGGCGATCCGCGGGCTGCGGGCAAACCCCAGCCCGTCCACCGTGGCGTAGATCCGGTCCCCGTCGCGGGCGGCCGCGTCCATGGATTTCAAGACCAGGGCCACGGCCCCTTCCGCCGGAAGCGTGCCGTCGGCATCCGGGGAAAAGGGGTGGATGTCACGGGATCGGCCGAGGCCGCCCAGCCGCTCCAGGCCGAGC
>JBJKPT010000395.1:0-1797 GCA_046706045.1 Desulfobacterales bacterium | reverse complement strand
GAATGCGTGATCCAGGATGATTTTTCCCGCGTTCGCGACGCATTGATGAGCGCCGACGGATTGATGTTCGCCAGCCCCATCTTTTTTTATTCCGTCAGTGCGCACACCAAAATACTCATGGACCGGTGCCAGTCTCTCTGGATCCGAAAATACCGGATCGATCCCACCGCAAGCGCTTTGCCGGAGGCACCCAGGAAAGCACTTTTTATCGCCGTCGGTGCCACAACCGGCAAACGGCTCTTCGACGGTGCCCTGCTGACCATGCGCTATTTTCTCGACGTCCTGAATGCCAGCCTTTGGCGAAGCCTGCTCTACCGCGGCATCGATCACGAAGGCGACATTCTGGCCCACCCGGCCGATCTCAACGAAGCCCGCGAGGCCGGCAAGCAGCTGGTGATGGCAATCGGCGCGGATAAAGGAGGCATTGCGTCATGCTGATCACGGAGATCCTTGCGCGAAACGCACGAATGTACGGCGATGAAACCGCACTGGTCGAACGGGCGCCCGCCACCGACCAGCGATCGACCATCACCTGGAAGACGTTCGATCAGACGGCCAACCGCACCGCACGAGCCTTGATGGCCCGGGGTATCGTCAAGGGAGACCGGGTCGTTCAACTGATGACCAACAGCCTTGATTGGCTGCCGATTTACTTCGGTATCCTGAGAACCGGAGCCTGGGCCGTCCCCCTGAATTTCCGGTTCACGGCCCAGACCATTGCCAACTGCGCAGCGACCGCCACACCCCGGACGTTTATTTTCGGCGAAGAATTTATCGAACGCATCGACGAGATAAAGGCAGACTTGGATCAAACGGTGCAAAGCTACATTTTCACCGGACCGCCGGCGGCTTGCCCCGCCTACGCGGAACAATACCCGGACATCCTCTCCGGGACCGACCCGGCCGACCCGTCCGTAGCGCTTTCTCCGGAAGACGATGCGGCCCTCTATTTTACTTCCGGTACGACGGGCATCCCCAAGGCGACCCGGTTGACCCACCGCAATCTCGAATTCGCCTGTTACGCGGAAAACCACCATCACCGCCAGGTCCATCAAGACAATTTCTTATGTATCCCCCCGCTTTATCATACCGGTGCCAAAATGCACTGGTTCGGCAATTTCATCGTGGGAGCCCCCGCGGTCATTCTGAAGGGCGTCCATCCTCGGTGGATCCTGGAGGCGATTTCCGAAGAAAAAATAACCGTGGTATGGCTGCTCGTGCCCTGGGCCCTGGACATCCTGTTTGCCATCGAAAGCGGAGAGGTTAAAATCTCGGATTTCAAACTCGACCAGTGGCGGTTGATGCACATCGGTGCCCAACCGGTCCCCCCGAGTTTGATTCGGGAATGGAAAAAATTCTTTCCGCACCACCAGTACGACACCAACTATGGCCTGACCGAAGCCACCGGTCCGGGCTGCGTCCACCTTGGCATTGAGAACCTGCATAAGGTCGGCGCCATCGGCCTCCCGGGCTTTGACTGGGAGTACAAAATCGTCGATGCGAACGGCGGGCGGGTGCCAACGGGGGTGCCCGGCGAGCTGGCGATCCGCGGACCGGGCGTAATGAAAGAATACTACCGGAACCCGGAAGCGACACGTGAAGTGCTGGTGGATGGCTGGCTGATGACCGGCGACATTGCGCGACTGGACGCCGAAGGCTTCATCTGGCTGGTGGACCGGGCCAAGGATGTGATCATTACCGGCGGCGAGAACATCTACCCGGTCGAAATCGAAGATCACCTTCAGGCCCACCCCGCCATCCAGGACGTGGCCGTGATCGGCCTGCCAAGTCTCCGGC
>JBJKPT010000394.1:0-7146 GCA_046706045.1 Desulfobacterales bacterium | reverse complement strand
ATCGACCAGCCGGCCGTCCCGGGTGAGGCTCATGGCCTCCAGGGAATCTTCAAACAGGCTCCGGTATTTTTTTTCCGACTCCCGAAGCGCGGCCTCGGCCTGCTGCCGCTCGCCGATCTCCTTCCAGGAGGCCGCGTACGTCCGGGCCAGGGCATGGCGGTGCCGTTCGACGGCGGAAAACGCCTGGGAGAAGCGCATGGAGAGGAGCAGGGCCTGGGAAAAAATGAAAACAAAGAGGCCCAGGGGAACCAATGGCCGTGTGTGGATCACCTGTGCTTCATAGAGGATATCGTTCAGGATGGTCGCACTCAAGACGGCAAACCCCCAGAAAAAGATCCGCGCCCCGCTCCGGTGATGGTAAAGGGCCCGAAACAGCGCATAGAACAGATACCCGCAACCGCCCAAGGTCTGGGCCTGGTAATAATGCACGGTCTTGGAGAACATGCCGGGCGGGGTGATCAGCACGAACAGTGTAAAAGCGATGCCGAGGGCGAGGAATCCCTTTCGAAATTTCGGATGAACCGATTCCGGAAAAAGGGAGTGAAAATATTCGAGGAACAAGAGCGGGCTGGCATAAAAGGTCAGGTACTCGATCTTCAGGAGCACGCTCCAGGGCAGGCCCGGCAACGCCTGAAGCAAATACCGTTCACCGATGGCCACCAGCCGCAGGGCGATGGTCAGGCAAAACAACCCGAAGTAGAGGGTCGAAAGATCCCGGCGCCGATAGCCATAGAGCCCCAGGTGATAGAGGCCCATGATGACGATGCAGCCCAGCAAAAAGAAGTTGAGGGCGGCGTTTTCCTCCTGGTCCCTGTTGATGGCGCCTTGATCGCCGATAACGAACCCGTTGAAGACGCCGCCCAAACGGTAGTTGAAATTGGAGACCTGCAAGACCAGGGTCAATTCGGCCGGGGGGGTAAAAAGACCGACGATCTTGTGGTGAAAGCCCGGCCTGGATCGATCCGCGGAGGTCCCGACCGTGCCGCCCGAAGCGCACTTTTCCCCATTGATGTATAAGGCATACGCCGTGCCGATATCGCGGATTCGGATGGCGAGCGGCGGCGCATCCTTTGGCAGAAGCACGGTCAACCGGCAGGTCGCAAAACCCATTCCGCCGATCCGGCCGTGACCGGTGACATATCCGTTCCAGAATCCCGGCACCCGGATCCATCCCGTGGGCTTGGGTAGCACCTTTTCCCGAAACCGGCTGGGCGGATAGCACTTTCCCCAGTAAAACGCCCATTGACCGTCGAGCCTTGCCACCCCGTCCCGGGAAAAATCCCAGGGACGGAGATTCAACACGCCGTGAACGGCTTCCGGCGGATTTTTTTGGAAGGCCGAGAGGGCGTGCACCGGCGCCCCCCCGATCGCCAGCAGGCCGATCGCGGCAATGGCAAAAAACAGTCGTTTCGACATAGGGTTGCCGTGGATGATTTTTCGCTCCATGATGGGTTCCAGCCGATTTCGTGATGCGGCCCGTCGCCGTTCCGGTGCCCTTCCGGTGCGGCTCGGGCGGATCCGGGGCCGTTTTCCTTTTCTATCGACAAATTTCCTCAAACCTTAACCCGTCAACCGTCCGGTGGGCTTTCCGGATGATCGAGAAGGTTGCCTGATCCATTCAATCGCGTTAAGGATTTCCAGGCACGCGTCTGACGGAAATTGTTTTTTGGGGCATGCGCCGGAAGGTTTGTTGCTCCTGGACGTCAATGCGGTGATAGGCCGGGATGGTCCAGGCGCCAGGGCCGCAAGGCACGAGAAGTGAGAACATCCGGCGTATCCGAGCGCCGAGCAAGGCAGCCGGCTCCGGATGCATCGGCCATCGAATGCCGCGGTCATTGCGCCCATGACCACGTAGACCCAGCGCTTGAATCCCGTGATCCGTGCCTGAATGGAACGCACCGGTTTGAACCGGAGGAATCCATGATCTCCCTTATCCCCTACGGGTTGCCTTTCTTTATTGCCGCCGCCGGAAATTTTTTGGTGGTGGGACTGTGCTGGCCGCACCGGCGGGCGCGGGGTGCCGGTGCGCTGATCGCTTTGAGCGTCAGTGCCGGAATCTGGGCCGGCTGCGAGGGGCTGCTTTATTTCGGCTTCGATAGGGTCACCGACATCCGCATCACCCAGGTGCAATACCTAGGCATCGTGGGCGCCTCCCTGGCCGTGCTTTTTTTCGTTCTCGCACTCCTGGGTCTCCTGGACCGGATCCCTAGGATCGTGCAGGGACTATTTTTCGTGGTTCCCGTCATCACCCTCGTCCTGGTCTGGACCAACGGCCGGCATCGGCTCATCTGGTCCCGGACGTGGATGATCCGCGGAGGGCCCGTGCCCATGCTGGGCCTTGTCCACGGCCCGGCTTTCTGGGTCTTCGTGGTATACGACTATCTTTTGCTCGGCAGCGTGACCCTGCTTCTCTTTCATCAGGCGCGAACCGCCGTCGGGCACCTGCGCAGCCAGGCAGTCCTGCTTTTGGCCGCCCTGGGGATCGTCTGGTTCGCCAACGGCATCTATCTCTGCGGGTTGAGCCCCATCCGACATGTCGACACCACCCCCATCGCCTTCACGGTTCTCGCCGGGGCCATGGCCTGGGCCCTTTTGCGGCACCGCCTCCTCGATCTCCTGCCCGTGGCCAAGGAAGAAATCTTCTACGCCCTGGCCGACGGGGTGGTCGTGCTCGACGCCAAGGGGCGCATTCTCGATTTGAACCCGGCCGCCGAGGTCATCCTCGCCATGCCGCGCAAAGACGCCGTGGGCCGGCCGGTCCGGGAGGTCAGCGACCTCTGCGCCGTCACCGAGCCGGAATCGATCATTTCGGGAGTGGGCATCGGCGATATCTGCATCCACGACAAAGGCACCCCCGGCCGGGTTTACGATTTGAGGACCTCCGTGATCAAGGATCGCAAGGGCCGTTGCATCGGCTATCTGCAGGTCTGGCGGGACATTTCCGAAAGAAAAAGCCTGGAGCAAAAGCTCGAACGCCTGGCCCGGACCGATCCCCTCACCGGCGCCAACAACCGGCGCTTTTTCATGCAGGTGGCGAACACGGAGGTTCGGCGCTGCCAGCGCTATGGCGGGACCCTGTCCATGATGATGATCGACATCGATCATTTCAAACGGATCAACGACCGGTTCGGCCACCTTGCCGGCGATGCCGTGCTCGTCGCCACGGCCAAGGCCTGCCACGAGTTGCTGCGCGACGCCGATATCTTCGGGCGATTGGGCGGCGAGGAATTTGCCGTGCTTTGCGTGGAGACCAATGCCGCGGGTGCCGTGGCCCTGGCCGAACGCCTGCGCAGCCGGTTGGCCGGGCAGACCATGCTCGTGGACGGAAAACCCATCGCCATCACCGTCAGCATCGGTATCGCCTCACTGGACCGCCATGCCCGGGATCCGCTCCACGCCCTGCTCAAACATTCCGACCGCGCCCTTTACCGGGCCAAGTTCGAAGGCCGCAACCGCGTGTGCAGCGAGATCTGATTCAGCGGCCTGCCGTTGGTCGGCAATCCTTGCGATAACGTGCCAACGCGGCCAAATTCATCAAACCATGCTAAACATCAAGGTCACCATGCCGAAAGAAGGAATTTCCCTCAGAGTTGCCGTGTCGCGCATGCACGATCGGTTCGAAAGCAACGCCTAACGGCATGATGGGGTTGTGTTTATTAAGAGGTGCTAAGCCATGAAAGGCTTTCAAGGGTGATAGAAAAGCAATTCGATATCCCGCTCATCGCCGGCCTCGCCCTGCGCGAAAAACAGATCCAGCAAAACTACAGGCCGATCATCGCCGTCCATAAATGGTTTGCCCGAAGACCCGGAACCCTCTTCCGGGGTCTGTTGCTTTCCGAATTCCTCAACATACCACTAAAGGAAGCATTTTATCGAGCAAATGACCTGAAGGGGATCAAGGTCGCGGATCCCTTTCTTATGCCCCCAATGCGGGCAGTTGACCGAAACCGCGGATCGGAAAACACCGGGCAATTGCCATCATTGCGGGGCCGGGCTCTCACTGGATGGGCCCGCCAAACGAAGCCGCTGCGAATGCCCGCGCTGCAAGACCGTCAATGCATTTCCAAATAAACAGCAAGGAGCGCCGCAGCATCGCCTTTTCGCAATTGAATACCACTGCTTTTCCTGCAAAAGGCACCATTCCGGCCGATTCTTCAAAGGTCCGGATGCCCAGGATCTTGCCAAGGTCGCTCAGGCCGATGCCCATTGGGCGGAAATGGATCCGGAATATGTTCCGAACGATGAAATACCCTCCGGGGACGAGACCAATCGGCTTCATCGTTGGGGATATCGCCACTACCGGGAGATGTTCAACCAACGGCAGCGCCTTGGCCTGGAGTTATCCGCCCGGATGATTGCAGGAACCAAGAACGCGCGGGTACGGAATGCGCTTGCAACCAACCTGTCGGATTTGCTGCGATACCAGAACATGCTATGCCGATACGACACCATGGCGCTAAAATCCCTGGACATCTTCTCGGTCCATGGATTTCCGGTGGGGCTCATCCCGTGCGAATCGAATTTTCTCGGGATTGTCGAACCGAACAAGCGCATCTGCATAGGCAGCGGCGGATGGGCGAATATCATCGAAAAATTTCGCAAGGCAAAGGTTTATTGCGACCACCCGTTTGAAATCAGACAGCATGGGAAAAAAAAGGAAGTGATCGCCATCCACGGCGCGTGATTGGCGATGATCCGAACGACTAGCATTCGTCCAGCAGACGAAGTGTTGTGTTGAGCTGTGATGACGCAGCCCAGGCAGAGCTGAAAGCCCATTCATTGGATGCCGTCTTCACGGATCCCCCCTATTTCGGCAATGTCCAATACGCGGAGTTGATGGACTTCTGTTACGTGTGGCTTCGCCGGCTCATCCAAACCGAACCCGATGCCTTCTGCGTTCTTTCGACGCGCAACGCCCGGGAATTGACCGGTAACGAAGCCATGGGCCGGGGGATCGATCATTTTGACCAGGGACTTTCCGCCGTCTTCCAAAAGATGGCAATGGCCCTCAAGCCTGGCGCCCCCTTTGCCTTTACCTACCACCACAACGATCTTACAGCTTATTATCCGATTGCCGTCGCCATTCTTGACGCCGGTCTGACCTGCTCCGCCTCCTTGCCGTGCCCTGCGGAAATGGGTGCCTCCATTCATATCAACGGTACCGGATCGTCGATCATCGACACCGTTTTCGTCTGCCGATCCACCGGCACCGTGCCCCGGAAATGGCTGGCGGGTTCCATCGATGAGCTTGCCGGACTTGTCGCCGAGGATTTGGACAAACTCCGATCCGGCAATGTCAAGCCGACGGCGGGAGATAAACGGTGCATCGCCTACGGCCATCTTATCCGTTTGGCCATATGGAATTTGCGCAGGACTTGGGACAAGGATGCCGATATTCAAAAGCGTCTCTCCAAAATTGCTACTTGGATTGTGGAATTTGGAGGATGTCCGGAAATCGAGCGACGTCTCTTCAAGCCGGACCATTCGTTCAACCACGCCCCACTGTTTGCAGTGAACGAATCCACTGAAAAATACGGAGATCCGGATGCCGACATATCCTTTTGAGGTCCCATTTGAAGAAATCCAAAGCGATGCGGACAGATATATTGACGCAGTATTCTCATGTCTTGAATCGGAATTTCTTATAGTGCCCAAAGGGGATGGATTCGTTAAATATCCGGTTTTCGAGAGAGGATACGAGGCATTAAAAGCGTCGACACATGGATTCTCTTCACTGGATCCGACCTCGGTGATGACGGCAGCATTAGCAGAACCGATTTCCATTGTGGTGCTTCGTGCGATGCTTGGCTTTACGCCTCCAGAGTGGGGGTACGTGGCGACCCAACGAACCGGTGTAAACGTTACCCAAAGCTTTGTGAGATCCCTGGACAGAAAAATTCGGATGTCTCCAGAGGCAGCGCTGAACACGAACGGGGTGACCAAGGAACGCCTGAAAGCGTTAGTGGAAACGGCCTGTTTTATGCTCAAAGAAGGAATGTCACAGGTTGAAGAGGACCAACTGCATCGGTTAACCAAGCGGACACCAAATGCGGAATCGACAGCATAAAGAACCTTGCGGGAATGGGCGCGCCATATGCTATGCTTCTATATGAACGTTTTCTTGGAAGACCTTTTGCCGGTCATCGCGACTCGGTCAGCGAGCTGATCGGTGGAAGCCTTGAATCGGCCATCGAAGAAGTGCTGACCAAGGCCGGCATCAGCTATCGCAAAACCAAGCGGGCGGAACGAATTGAAGGGTTCGATCAGACGCCTGACTTCATCATTCCGAGTGAATTCAATCCACAGGTCGTCATCGAAGCAAAAATTACCGAAAACGATGGCACAGCCCGGGACAAGGTGACCCGCATCCAGCACCTCGGCGTATTAAGCCTTGCCGGTCGAACGCCGGACAATCCTAAGTATGAGGTCATTGCTTGCATCGGCGGCCGGGGTTTCGGGGTCCGCCGCGAAGATATGAAAAAGATGCTCCTTGCCACCAGGGGGAAAGTATTTACGCTCAAAACCCTCGATCAGCTCGTTGAGCATACGAGGCTTATCGGTTTCAAAACCAAGTAGAAGTTATCTTAAAAAAGTCTTTTTACCCGATATCGGCGTTGAGTCCTCGTCTCAAGTCCTCGACATACGTGAGCATGCCTGCGGGTTGATTCCCGGCCCCGCCTTGATCTTACCCAATCGGCCCGGTCAGCAGACGTATCCACTTGACCCTGAGGGCCTTGGGCACCACGCCCGAAGGGGCCGATTGAAAAGAGGAAGCCATCCGGGGGTCCTGCGATTTCAAAGGCTGGAACACGTTGAGACCTGCCGCCGGCCCCGAGGGGTTCACCGGATCGCCGGGGCCGCTGGCCGGCCTTTCGGCGAAACTCACGAAAAGGGGCAAAAAAAACGTTGACTCGGTGTTGAACAGAATTATAAATTCGAATTTGGTTCAGTATTCGATCTGAATTCAAGATTTGCCGGGATACTCCCCGGCCGCGGACCCAACGGAGTCGCCATGGACTTTTCGTTTACCAAGGAACAGGAGCTGTTCAAGAAAGAAGTCATCCGTTTCGCCAGGAAGGAAATCGTTCCCTGGGTGGAAGCTCACGAGCTCTCCGGCGCCTTCGATTTCGAGTCGTTCCGGAAGAT
>JBJKPT010000393.1:0-6607 GCA_046706045.1 Desulfobacterales bacterium | reverse complement strand
GTACGCGGAAATTCCGGCCATGTCCCCGCCCTTCAAAATCGAGTGAAACCAGACGCTTTTAGCAACTCGCCGGCAAGGGGTCAACCGCGCTCCTGCTTGAGCATGCGAATGTGCGCGTGAACGGCTTTCCGGTGTTGAAGGATATGCCCCCAAAGATTCCCTGGATCGTGTGCCGGTCTCGACCCAATAAGGATAACCCAAGACTCCCCGGGCACGTGACCGTTCACGGTCGCAAAAGGACCGTGCGGACCGGCCGTCTTCCGGGTCATCCGAATCGTTTCGGATTCCAGCATACGAAGCGAACCCTTCAAAGAATCGCGATTGGGTTATTCTTGGAGCAGGACCCCGCCGACGCCTCGGCATCGCCGTCTTACTTGGACGGGGTCCTCGTCCCCGAGGGGTTTACCCCCCGCAGCCGTTCCCGGCCGGCGGCGACGGCATCCAAAAAAAACCGGGCCATGGCCGCGGCGTCCGCCCCGAAATCGATCTCGACCCCCGCGACCCAGAGGGGAAATCCGGAAAACGGGTTTCGCCCCAGCCGGCCCAGGTCCTTTTCCGTGGTGATCGCCCCATCCATGGCCTCACGGCGCACCAGCGAGGTCATGGCCTCGCAATCGTCCGGGGTGTAGGGGTGATGGTCGGGAAAGGGAAAGGCGGCTTCCGTCTCGGCCCCCAGTTCCCGAACGGCAGCGAAAAAGGCCGGATTGTCCGCAATCCCGGAAAAGGCCACCACCCGTTTTCCTTCGAGCGCCCCGGCGGGCTCGGGAGACAACCGATACGGCCGGCCGGCATCGGGGAAGACCCGGTAGAGCCGGATCCGGTGACGGCAGAAAAAGACCGGCACCCGAAACCGGTGGCCCCATTCGGCCAGAGCCGGGGCCCGGGCGTCGTCGTCAAGCCGGGTAAACACGATGGCCGATGCCCGGCCGAGTGCCGAGGGCGGCTCCCGCAACCGGCCCCGGGGCAGGAGATAACCGTTTCCAAAAGGGTTTCTCGCGTCCAGGAGCACGATGTCCGCATCCCTTCCGAATCGCCGGTGCTGCATGGCGTCGTCCAGGATCAGCACATCGGGATCGAACCGGTCCACGGCCAGCCGGGCGGACCGGCAGCGGTTCCGGCCGACAAGCACCGGCACCCCGGAAAGGGCCATGGCCATCATGAAGGGCTCGTCCCCGGCCTCCCCGGCGCTCATGAGAAGCCGGCGGCCGTCGGTCACCACCCCGCCCCGGGCTTCGCGTTCGGATTTGTACCCGCGGCTTAGAACCGCCGGCCGCATCCCTTGCCGAAGAAGGGTCTGGGCCGCCCAGACGGCCATCGGCGATTTTCCCGTGCCGCCGGCGGCGATGTTGCCGATGGCCATCACCGGGCAGGCGGCCCAATCAACCCGGAAAACCCCCCGCTGATACCCGGCATCCCGGAGCCGGAGAACCAGCCGGTGCGCGCGGGAAAGACCGGCCAGGGTGGGGCCCAGCACCGGTCCGGGCACGGCGCGGCCCTCGATCACGGCCCGGAGCCGGTTTTCGATTCGCGCCCGGGTGGTCCGGGGTCCGGACTCGGAATAACGGGTCATGGTCTTTCCCTTATTTCCGGGACATCCCGGCAAAACCGGGCCAGGGCCGCCATGGTCCGGTCCACGGCGCCCCGGTGGGCCTCCACCACGGCAAGTGCCCTGGCGCCGGCTCGGGCCGCGGCTGCCGGATCGCTCAGCCAACGGTCGAGGGCTTCGGCCAGTTCACCGGCGCCCTCCACCCGGCGGGCCCCGCCGCTTTCGCGGAGCAGCGAGGCGATTTCCCTGAAATCGCTCATATCGGGTCCGAAAAGCACCGGTTTTCCCAAAACCGCCGGTTCCAGAGGATTGTGCCCGCCCCGGGGAATGAAACCGCCGCCCACGACGGCCACGTCGGCCAGCCGGTAGAGCCCGGCCAGAACCCCCATCCGGTCGACCACCACCACCTCGGGAATCTCTCCGGAAGCGAGATCGCTCAGCCGCTCGGCGGCCAATCCCCGGCCGCGGCAGCATTGCACCACGGCATCGGCCCGTTCCGGGTGGCGGGGGGCAAGGACCAGGACGCGCGGGGGTCGGCTCGAAGCGGATGGAAACACCGCATCGAGGACGATTTCGTCCTCACCGCCGTGGGTGCTGCCGGCCACGATCACGGATTTTCCGGCAAGACCGGCCTCGATTCGCTCCAGAATCGGGTCCTCACCGGAGGGCAGCCCCGGAACCGCACGGTCGAACTTGAGGTTTCCGGTCACGGCCATGCGATCGGCGCCCACCCCGAGGCGAAGAAACCGTCCGGCGTCCGCGGCGCTCTGGGCGCAGACACCGCCGAGGGTTGAAAAAATCGGTCCGGCGAGCCCGCGGAACCGGCGAAATCTCCGAAACGAGCGGCCGGAGATCCGGGCATTGACCAGCACCACCGGCACCCGGCGCCGGGCCATTTCCAGGAGAAATCCCGGCCACAGATCGGTCTCCACCAAAACGACCACGGCCGGATTCACCCGGTCCGCAACCCGGCGGATGGAAAAAAGGAGATCGTAGGGAAAATAAACAACACCTTCGACGCATTGGCCATAGCGCGCCGAGGCGATCCCGAACCCGGTCCGGGTGGAGGCCGAGACCACCAGGGGGGTCTCCGGGTACCGGGCCTTCACGGCGTGGACCATGGCCTCGGCCGACAGGCTTTCGCCCACGGACAGGGCATGAAGCCAGATCGCGCGCCCCGGCGCTTGCCGGGCCGGGACCGGCATCAGGCCAAGCCGCGGGCCGATCGTTTTCCGCCGTTTCGGCACGAAAAGCACCAGGGGCACCAGCACGGGAGATGCCGCCAGAAGCCCCAGGCACACGAGAATGGAATAAAAAATTCGGATCATCTTGAAAGAATTCCGCGCACCGGGAGCGCCGCCGGCTCATTCGGCGCCCATGAGCGCGAGCCCCCCGAGGCAGAGAAACACCAGGTTCGCGCACCAGGCCGCCAGCCACGGCGGCAGGCGGCCGCCATATCCTAGGGACATGGTGAGGCTGAAAAAAATCCAGTAGAAAAACGCCGTGCCGATGCCGAAGGTGATGCTCATCGGGAGCCCCTCCCGCAGCCCGGCCCGCACGGCAATCCCCAGCCCGGCGAGCGCCATCACCACGCAGACAAAGGGAAAGGCGATCTTTGCCTGGAAATCGACCCGGTACGGTATCGCATTGTAGCCTTCGGATTCAATCGTGTGGATATAGTTGTATAGCTCGACAATGCCCATCTCGTCGGATTTTTCCACGACCTGGGTCAAGTCGGCCAGGTCGGCGTCCAGGTTCAGATCCAGGACCGTATGTAGGGTAAGCGTGGGGTTTTGCGCATTCTTTCAAAAGTCCTGCTCGATGGCGTCCTTCAGGTGCCACTTGCCTTTTGCAACGGTTGCGCTTCGGGCATCGATCCGGTCCAACAGGTGAAACCGGTCATCGAAGCGGTAGATCCGAATGCCGTAGAGGCGCTTTTCCACGGGATGGTAATAGGCGACATGCACGATCACCCGCGAGACCCGCATCCAGAGATCCTGCTGCCGGGCGGTCACCGTCGCCTTGTGGTGCACTTGGCCGTACCAGATGTCGTTGGCCCGGGCCGTGGCTGCCGGAACAATGATCTCCGAGAGCACGAAAAGAATCACACTGGCGCCGAAGCCTAGCCCCAGAAGCGGTTTGAGCAGGGAATAGACGCTCACCCCGCTGCTTTTCAAGGCCACGATTTCATTTTGCCGGTTCATCAACCCGAAGGCGATCAGCACGGAGAGCAGAAACGCCACCGGCGAGACCTGGGCCACGATAAACGGAATCCGGTAGAAATAAAAAACCAGGGCCCGGCCGATGCCCAACCCGGCTTCGGAAAAATCGCCGATTTTTTCCAGAAAATCGACGGCGACGTAAATCCCCACCACGAAGATCAGCACAAGGAAAAAAATCCGAAGGATCTCCCGGGTGATGTAGCGCGAAAGAATCGTCATTGAACATCGGCCCCGCGGCTTCGGATCGCCCGCCGCAAACGAATCACCCCGGCCACGATCCGCTGGGCGATGACGTGAAAGATGACGACGGGCCGCTCGGTGACCGCCCGGCGGTATAGGTAAATGCCGATGAAAAGCATCACGGCATTGGGCAGCCACATGGCGATGTCCGGGGGGTAGGCACCGGTGTCGCCGAACACCCACCCGGTGGTGAGCATGAGGTAGTAAAGCAGGAAAAAGCCCAGCCCCAGCCCAACGCCAAAGGAGCGTTTGGCGTTGCGGGAATGAATCCCGAGGGGGATGGCGAGAAAACCCAGCACCAGGCAGGAGACCGGGTAGGCGAATTTTTCGTTCAATTCAATCAGGACCTGGTAGTATCGGCTGTTCTTTTTCTTTGCGGCGGCAAGGTAGGCGAGCAACTCCGGAATCCGCATTTCTTCCTTGTTCTTGGAGCCGCCGGGTCTCTGGGCATTGAGCATCTTGTGCACATCGAGGCGCATGTCGTAGGTGCTGAAGGTGATGGTGTGGGCCGTGCGATCGTGCAGGTTCACCTCGTTGATAAGGCCGTCGTAGAGACGCAGCAGATAGCGCTGCTGCCGGGGTTCGGCATAGAGCACCCCCCGGGGGGCCACGATGGTGCTCGTCACCCCCTCGTTGCGATGATCTTCGATGAAGATGTCTTCCATGGTCTGATCGGCCGGGTCGACGTGGTTGACATACAGCACCACCCCGCTGAAGGCATCGATGAAGGTGCGCTCCTTCAGGGCCACGTTGCTATGGGTGGTGGCGATCTCGTAGGCGAGGGATTTGGCGGCCAGACGGCCGGCGGGCAGCCCGTAGGCCGCCATCCCCCATGTCAACACGGCACCGCAAAAACTGAAGACGATCACGGCCGGAAGCATGGCCGAGATTCCGACCCCGCCGGCCTTCAGGGCCACGATCTCGTTGTCGCCCGACATGCGCAAAATGGTGAGCAGCACGGACATCATGACGGCCATGGGGATGACGAATTGCAGAAAAAACGGCATGTTGTAAGCCATCATCCGCAATACTTCGGAAAGGTGCACCCGGTAGTTGACGATAAGGTTGACGATTTCAAGAATCCGGGTCATCAGGAAAATGAACGTGAGCACCACCACGCTGACGACAAACGGCGGGATCATTTCCCGAAACAGGTACCGATCGATGATGCTCACACCTCTCATGGCGAGGCATCCTATTGGGCAAGCCGAATGAAGTCAACTACCTGCTGCGGGGGCGGCCGTGACTGCCGCGCGAGGCCTCCTGCCGATCGCCGGTTTTCTCCGGCCCTGGATTCCGCCTTGACTTTCCCTTCGCAGATCAGTAATGCAGCGGCATGACGACAAAAAACGATCAATCCGTCATCCGGGCCGCCTGGGCCTGGATTTTTTTGTGGGCGCTGTTCCGGCTGGTTTATTCGAGAAGCTTTTTGCTCGTCCCCGATGAAACCAATTACTGGCAGTGGGCCCGGCACCTCGCGCTGGGGTACTACGACCAGGCCCCGCTCATCGCCTGGGCCATCGCCCTTTGCACCTCGATTTTCGGGAACACGGCCTTCGCCGTGCGCCTGCCGTCGGTGGTGGCAATGACCGTGGTCTCCATCTACCTCGTCCTGATGGCCCGGCGCTGGTTCGGCGCCCGTGCTGCCTGGCACACGGCGGTCATCTCCCAGGGGGTGCTGGCCTTTTGCGTCGGCGGGTTGCTGGCGACACCGGACGGCATCCAGGCCGCGGCATGGGCCGCCACGGCCTATCATGTGGCCTGCGGATTCGAAGACAACCAGTGGCGGCACTGGCTCGCGGCCGGGATCTGGTTCGGCCTCGGGATGCTCAGCAAATACACGATGGTAATCTTCCTGCCCTCCGCCCTTCTCTACGGGTTGTTTTCCAGCCGCCACCGGCGACGCCTGGCCGGGATCAAACCCTGGATCGGAATGGCCATCGGACTGGCCATGTTCCTGCCGGTCGTTTATTGGAACGCGGCCCACCATTGGGAGAGCTTCCGGCACGTGGCCTACATCGGCGGGGCCAACGATCACGCCTTGCGGGTTCACTGGAATTTTCTCGGCGATTACGTCGGCTCCCAGGCCGCCCTGCTCTCGCCGGTCCTGTTCATCCTGGTGGTGATGGCCTGGGTTGTGGGATTCCGTCGCTACGGGGTCGACCGCTGGATTTACGACTACCTTCTCGCCACCTCGTTTCCGATGATCGCGGGCTTCGCCCTGTTGAGCCTCCACAGCCGGGTCTACGGCAACTGGCCCATGGCGGGCTACGCGACCGCCGCCGTGCTGATGGTGGCCCGGTTCGCGCCGGGCAGCCGGGCCTTTGACTCCCGGCCGTCCATCCGCCGGCTCTGGGGATGGGGGGTGGGGCTCGCCTATGCCATGACCGCCATCGTGCTGATCCAGGTGGTCCTGCCCGTCTTCCCGGTGCCCATGGCGCTTGACCGCGCATCCCAGGAAACCAGCGGCTGGGACGTGCTGGGCCAGAAGGCAGTCGCCCTGGAGGCCACCATGCCCCGCCCCGAACACACCTTTTACTTCGGCACCGACTACCAGACGGCCAGCGAACTGGCCTTCTACGTCCCCGGGCAACCCCAG
>JBJKPT010000392.1:0-2251 GCA_046706045.1 Desulfobacterales bacterium | reverse complement strand
GCCGGTTGCCGGTCAACGTGAAATTTCTCTTCGAAGGGCAGGAGGAAATCGGCAGCCCGCAATTGGCTGCCTTCGTTGAGGCCCAGCGCGAACGGCTCGCCTGCGATCTGGTCTTAAGCGCCGACGGGGGCCAGTGGAGCCGCGATCAACCGGCCCTGGTGGTCGGTCTGCGGGGGTTGTGCGCCGCGCAGATCGATGTCGTGACCGCCACCACCGATGCCCATTCCGGTACCTACGGCGGCACCGTACTGAACCCCGCCCAGGCCCTCGCCGGGATTCTTTCGTCCCTGCACGACATGGACGGCCGCATCGCCGTCCCCGGATTTTACGATGCCGTCGCGATCCCTTCCGATGCCGACCGCGACGCCATCGGCCGGATTCCCTTCGACGAAAAAAAATTCCGGGAGACCATCGGGGCCGGGGCGCTCTTCGGGGAGAAGGGGTTTTCGACCTATGAACGGGCATGGATCCGGCCGAGCCTGGAAATCAACGGCATCTGGGGCGGTTTCCAGGGAGAAGGCATCAAGACCGTGCTGCCGGCCAGTGCCCACGCCAAACTCTCCTGCCGGCTCGTCCCGGATCAGGATCCCGATGCCGTCCTCGCCTGCCTGAACACCCATGTCCGACGGGTGGCGCCGGCGTCGGTCACGGTGTCGGTGACACCCAATCCCGTGAGGGCCCGGCCGTACCAAATCCCCCCGGACCACCCGGGAAACCGGGCCGCGGCCCGGGTCCATGAGCAACTCTACGGCAAGCCCCCCTACCTGGTCCGGATGGGCGGCACCATCCCGGTCTGCGATCTCTTTTACCGCTGCCTCGGCGCCCACACGGTCAATTTCGCCTTCGGCCTGGAAGACGAAAACATCCACGCTCCCAACGAGTATTTCCGCCTGAGCAGCTACCAACGGGGCCAGGCGGCCTACGGCCGGATTTTCGAGGAACTCGGGAAAACCGAATCCGGGTTGGGCGGATGATTCTCGGGGCGTCGGCAGGAAACGGAAATCCCGGGACTGAAACCCCGGGATTTCGTCCGGCGATTGAAAAGGCGCTCCCGGCAACGCTTATCTGAATTATCGGTCGCCGCCGGGGAACGCTTTCGGCCGCTGAGTCGGCACCCCAAGAGACATCTCAGGTCTGTTCGCTCGATCGCATCGGGATCGAAATCGGAACCAGAAAACCCGAATCGAGACCCGATTTCGATCCCGATTTGGACAAGACCTCCTCTCCCAATCCATCGGATCCATTTCGTGGCGCCAAGATCTCAATACCGCCGTCACAGACGCCAATAGCAGATCCCCGCATCCCGGGCCGCCTCCGGAGAAAAAAGCCCCTTGACGTCGACCACGATCGGCACCTTGCCACCACAGAGCCGGGCCACGGCCCCGAGACCCATATCCCGGTAAGCCGCATGGCCCACGGCGACCACGACCGCATCCACTCCGGCGATGGCGTCCATCCGGCTCAGGGCCACATTGTAATAGCGCAGTGCTTCTCCGGGATCGGCCATGGGATCGTGGACCACCACCTGGGTGCCGAACTCACCCAACTCCTGAATGATGTCCACCACCCGGGTGTTGCGCAGATCCGGCACGTTTTCCTTGAAGGTGAGGCCGAGAACGGCCACCCGTGCCCCATGCACCGCACGGTCGGCGTGAATGAGCAGCTTCACCGTTTTGTCGGCGACGTATTTGCCCATGCCATCGTTGATGCGCCGGCCGGCCAGGATCATCTCCGGATGAAACCCGAGGGATTCGGCCTTGAAGGTCAGGTAGAACGGATCCACACCGATGCAATGCCCGCCGACCAGCCCGGGTGAAAAAGGCAAAAAATTCCACTTGGTCCCCGCCGCCTCGAGCACCTCACGGGTATCGATGCCCATGCGGTCGAAAATCATGGCCAGTTCGTTCAACACGCCGATGATCAGATCCCGTTGGGTGTTTTCGATGACCTTGGCCGCTTCGGCCACCCGGATCGAGGCGGCCCGATGAATGCCGACCGGAACCACCGCGGCGTAAACGGCGCATAAAAATTCCGTGGTTTCGGGATCCGAACCGGACACCACTTTGGTGATCGATTCCAACCGGTGCACCCGATCGCCGGGGTTGATCCGTTCCGGCGAGTACCCGATGCAAAAGTCCTGACCGAGACGCAGCCCGGATTCCCGCGAAAGAATCGGCAGGCAGACCTCCTCGGTGGCGCCGGGATAGACCGTCGATTCATAGACCACGCAGCTGCCCGGCTGGAGATGACG
>JBJKPT010000391.1:0-6340 GCA_046706045.1 Desulfobacterales bacterium | reverse complement strand
TGACCGGTGACCCGCCGGTGTTTCCCTTCGTGGCCCTGCTCGTTTCCGGGGGCCACTCCAGCCTTTATCTTGTCCGCGACCACACCCGGGTCGAACTGCTCGGCCAGACCCGCGACGACGCCGCCGGTGAAGCCTTTGACAAGGTCGCCAAGATGCTCGGCCTGGGCTATCCCGGAGGTGAGGCCGTCGGCCGGATCGCCGCATCCGGGGATCCGGCCGCCATCGATTTTCCCCGGCCCTATCTGGACAAGGAGGGCTTCGATTTCAGTTTCAGCGGTTTGAAGACCGCGGTCGGCCGTTATGTGCAGATCCACCCCGGGATTCTGCCCGGGGCCGTTGCCAACATCGCCGCAGGTTTCCAGGAAGCCGTGGTCGATGTCCTGGCCCACAAGCTCTTTCATGCGGTAACCTCGACGGGTTGCCGACATGCTGCGGTCGTCGGCGGGGTGGCCGCCAACCGGCGGCTGCGCGAACGCGTGGCGGCCGAAGCCTCGGCCATGGGCGTTGCCGTTCATATTCCGCCCCTGGAGTTGTGCGGGGACAACGCGGCCATGATCGCGGCGGCCGGTTACCACGCTCTGGCCGCCGGCAAGCGCTCGGAGCTGATCGACGACGTTTTTTCCACGACCCGCATCCTCCCCTGAAACGCGGTCCTCGCCCCTACCGGCTGCAAGGTTTGTCCGGATTGTCACGCACGGGCTCTCTGCGTAACCCTATTTCGTCTCCATCCCGGGATAGGCAATTTTGTGTGCGTTCAAGGCTGGTGGACGATTTGGCCCGGAGCAGCAGCAGGGGCGATTTCGAGGATTCAAATCGAAGCGCCCAAGACAGAAATCGCGGTAAAGGGCCATTACGGGGTAAACACGATTTACTACCCCGGCAGCAAATGAAACCGGCGTTTGAGGGCACGGATCCGGTCCAGGGATCGGCGAGCCCTTTCCCGCAACCGCCTGTCGGCGCCAATTCGGTCGAGCATCCGTTTATAGCACCGGTCGACGGCCGGCCCCTCGTGGCAGAGCAGGGCGATGTCGACATCCGCGGCAAGAAGGCCGTCAACGGCCGCATCGAGATCAAAGTGTCCGGCAATGGCCCCCATGTCGAGATCATCGGTCATGACGACGCCGTTGTAGCCCAGATCACGGCGGAGCATCCCGCTCACGATGCGTTCGGAGAGGCTCGCCGGCCATTTCGGATCCAGCCGGGGGTAGAGGATGTGGGAAAGCATGATGCCGGCGACGTTGCCGGCGATCGCGGCTTTGAATGGCAAGAGGTCTGCCGCCAGGGTCTCGGGGGCGGCGTCGAGGACCGGCAGTTCCAGGTGGCTGTCGGTCACGGTCCGGCCGATGCCCGGAAAGTGTTTGGCCACGGCCATCACACCCCTGTCCTGGAGTCCGTGGATGACCGCCGTCCCCAGGCGGGCCACTTGTTCCGGGGCGGATCCGTAGGCCCGGCGCTTCATGATGGAGCGCTCCGGGTCAAAGGCCACGTCCATCACCGGCGCCATGTTCATGTTGATGCCCATCTCGAAGAGTTCCCGGGCCGTGACGGCGGCAAACCGTTCGGCGGCCTCCGTCGTGGTGATCATGGCCGCGCCGCCCGGAAATTCGGTAAACGGGGCCTTGAGCCGGGCCACTTCGCCGCCCTCCTGGTCGATGGCGATAAATAACGGTAAGTTACCGGCTTCGGCGGCGCAGGCTTGCAGCTCGCGACACAGGTCCGCAAGCTGATCCGGGGATTCGATGTTCCGGGAAAAGAGGATGACGCCGCCGATCCCCATGGTCTGAATCCGGGTGGCGCATTCCAGGGAAAGACGGACACCGTCGAAACCGATGATCAGGCGCTGACCGGCAAGGATTTCATCGGTGTTCGGTTCGGGTGGCGGGGGTACGATCGGCATGGGGTCTCGGCTTTCGGTCAGGGGTCGGCATGATGGACGATCACCGGTGCAGCTGGTATTTTCTCACGGCCCGGTCGTGATCGGCGATGTTGGTCGAAAACTGGTGCGTCGAATTCTCGCGGCTGACAAAATAGAGGTAATCGGTGTGGGCCGGATAAAGCGCGGCCTCCAACGATGCTTTGCCCGGATTGGTAATGGGGCCTGGCGGCAGACCCTGGATGGTATAGGTGTTGTACGGTGTCGGCGTCGTAAGATTCTTCCGGGTGAGGTCGCCATCGAAATTTGGGATCCCGTAGATTACCGTGGGATCGCTCTGAAGCCGCATGTGACGTCTCAGCCGGTTGTAAAACACCGAGGAAATCAACGGCCGCTCGGTCGGGTCGCCGGTCTCTTTTTCGATGATCGAGGCCAGCGTGACCACCTCGCGGATCGTCCATCCGAGTTCCTTGGCCCGCTTTCGCCAGGCCGCGGAAAACTCCTGGTTAAATCGGGCAAGCATGGTTTGAACGATGGTTTTCGGCGGGGTATTCTTTGGAAAATAATACGTATCCGGAAAGAGAAAGCCCTCGGCGTTCGCCGCATCGATACCGTACCGGGCCAAGAGCCTCCGGTCCGAGGCCGCGGCCAGAAAGGCCTCTTTGCTGGACAGTCCCGCCCGGGCCACGGCCTCGGCGATTTCCATGAGATCGAACCCCTCCGGAATGGTCAGTCGATGCAGCTTGACCTTGCCGGAGACCAGGATGGAGAGGATTTTCGCCGGGGCCATGGCGGCGCTGAGTTCGTATTCACCGGCCTTGATGGTCGTGTCCTCATGAAGAAAGCGGGCCAGGAGGCGGAATTTCATGGGGTGATCGATAAGTCCGGCGGCCACGAGCCGGTCGGCAACGGCGGGAAGGTCCTCGCCGGGTTCAATATCCATTGTCCGGGGCGTGGCGACGGACAGTTTCGGCCGGTGGGCGTATTGCCTGAGGATCCCGTAGGCCCAGGCGGCCGCGGCCCCGGCACCGATCACCAGGATCAGAAATCCGATCGCCACGGGTTTCCACGACCGGGTCGTGGCAGGCGCTTTGGGAGCAGACGTGGGATCCGGTGCGGTGTCACTCATGGGCGGTTGTCTTCAACGGAATCGGACCGGTGCAATGCCTCGTTTTGGACCGGTACACCGATCCGGCTGTTTTTTTCTCCGCCGTCTCTTATAGAGGAAAAGCCGGGTGCCTGCAAGCCGGGGCTGGGGAGCGGATTCAAGATTCAGGGTTCCGGGGATCAAGGATTAAGGATTAAAGATTATGGATCAAGGGGGATGGACCAGGGAGTCCGGGTCGAGGGGGAAGATCATGGCTTCAAATCGAGAATGGATCCGACGGGGCAGGGGCGAACCCATGGGTTCGCCCCTGCGGCTAGTCTCAGATGCCAAGGATACGATCGGCGGCCATTTCCCGATCCATTTTAAATGCAATGACCGTGCAATGACCGGCGGGGCGATTCGACAGTTTCAGAGAGGCTCGGAGACATCCTTGATTTTGATGGGCCGACCCGTTACGGTTTAGCCTCTGGCCATGGGGCACCCCGTTGCCGGAACGGCCGAAACCCTTTTGCCATCCGCGCACACGCCGCGGGTATCGATTCAACGAGGTTCCGATGACGCGTCCCGCCGGCGGCTGGAAAGATCAGCCTTACAATGGGTTCGAGCAAGGCCCCATTCGTCCGCCCAGCGAAGCCGAAAGCCTTCTCATTCGGGTGACCCGCAACTGCCCGTGGAATCATTGCTCGTTTTGCCCGGTTTACAAGCACCAAACGTTTTCCCTCCGGCCGGTGGCGCATGTGCTGCGCGACATCGACACCGTGGCCGGTTACGTCTATCGGCTAAAAGATGCGGCCGGGACCCGGGGTCGCCTTGATCGCGACACGATCCATGCCCTGGGAAGGGATGCGCCCGCGGAGGATGAGGCCGCGTTTCATGCGGCCCTGCACTGGGCTTCGGGAGGCATGAAATCAATTTTTTTGCAGGATGCCAACAGCCTGATCCTTCCGGCATCCGATGTGATCGCCATCCTCGAACACCTCCGCGCCCGGTTTCCGTGGGTTGAGCGGATCACCTCCTATGCGCGGTCGCATACGGTCTCGCGGATCGCGGCGGACGATCTCGCGGCGATGCGCACCGCGGGCTTGAACCGGATTCACATCGGCATGGAATCCGGTTGCGATGAGGTCTTGAAGCAGATCCGCAAGGGCTGTACCCAGGCCCAGCACATTCGGGCCGGCCTGAACGTGAAGGCGGCGGGCATGGCGCTTTCCGAATACGTCATTCCCGGGTTGGGGGGACGGGAACTCTCCGCGTGTCACGCCCTGGATACCGCTGCGGCGCTAAACCGCATCGACTCCGACTTTATTCGGCTTCGTACCCTGGCCCTGCCGCATCGGGCCCCGCTTTACGAGCAGTGGCGGGACGGCCGTTTCAAGAAATTGACGGATACCGAGATGGTTCGGGAAATCCTTGCCTTCATCGAAGCCCTGGACGGTATTCACAGCCGGATCGTGAGCGATCACATGTTGAACCTCTTCGAGGAGATCGACGGCCGGTTGCCCGACGACAAACCCCGTCTGGCGGACGTGTTGCGGAACTATTTGGATCGGCCCCGGTCCGAACAAATGCTTTTTCAGGTGGGCCGGCGCATCGGCGCGATGCGGTTTTTAGCGGATCTGGGCGATTCCCGGAAGGTGGACCGGGTCCGGGCCGTCTGCCGGCAGCACGGCATCACCACTGAAAACGTGGATGCGGTGGTGGACGACCTGATGAAACGGTTTGTGTAAGCTGGCGTTCGGCGGACCGGGAAATATGTCTACCGCGCTTTTTGTTTTTCTTGACATTGTATTTTAAAATTCTTAGAAGCCCGCTAAGCGGAGCTAATGGTTTAACCATTTACCGATTTAACCAATGCACAGCAACCTCTGCCGGGAGGCCGCAGCACCCGGCGTGGACAGGAAGATCGAAGGGACAGGTCATGGCGAAGCGAAAGCTCAAAGAAATTGTGCTCAACAGGGGCTGGTGCAAGGGGTGCGGCATCTGCGTTCACTTTTGCCCCAAGGACGTCCTGGAGCTCGACGAGGAAGAAAAGGCAATCGTCGCACGGCCGGACGACTGCATAGTATGCCAACTGTGCGAGATCCATTGCCCGGACCTCGCCATCGAAGTCATCATGGAATAGGTCCATATCATGAGCGGTCAGATCAAATTTCTCCAGGGAAACGAAGCGTGCGTGGAAGGGGCCCTCTATGCGGGGCTCGATTTTTTTGCCGGCTACCCCATCACGCCCTCCAGCGAGATCGCCGAAGATCTCGCCGTTCGATTGCCCCAGACAGGGGGGCGGTTCATCCAGATGGAAGACGAAATTTCGTCCATCTGCGCGCTGGTCGGGGCATCGCTCACCGGCAAAAAGGTCATGACCGCCACGAGCGGCCCGGGCTTTTCCCTCATGCAGGAGGGTTTGGGTTATGCCATCATGGCCGAGATTCCCTGCGTGATCGTCAATGTCATGCGCGGCGGGCCGTCCACGGGCCTCCCCACCCAGGGAAGCCAGGGCGACGTCTATCAGGCCCGCTGGGGGGTGCACGGCGATCACTCCATCATCGCCTTGACGGCATCCAATCACCAGGATGTCTTCAAAATGACCGTGGAGGCCTTTAATCTTGCGGAAACCTACCGTACCCCGGTCATCCTGCTCTTGGACGAGGCCGTGGGGCACATGCGTGAAAAATTGGTGGTTTCCGAGCCCGGTGAGCTGCCCCTGGTGGACCGGTTGCGGACCTCGGTCCGGGAAGGGGTCGATTACCATCCGTACCTGCCCCGGGAAGACGGCCGGCTTCCCATGAGCGATTTCGGCGGGGTCCACCGCTATAACGTTACCGGTCTCTTCCACGACATGTGGGGATTTCCGTCGACCGACCCGCGGGTGGTTCATGGACTCCTGCGGCACCTGGTCGACAAGCTGGAAAACCGGGCCGATGCCATCGCCCGATACAAGGAATACTTCACCGACGATGCCGATATCGTTTTTGTTTCCTACGGTTCGGCCGCACGATCGGCGCTTCACGTGGTGCACAACCGGCGAAACCGAGGCGAAAAACTCGGTCTGATCGAGCTCAACACCCTGTGGCCGTTTCCCAAGGAGATCATCCGGGAAAAGTGTGCCACGGCCCACTCGGTCATTGTCTGCGAGATGAACGTGGGCCAGATGCTGCAATCCGTCAAAGGCGCCGACGAACGCCCGGAAAAGGTGTTTTTGGCCAACCGCATCGACGGCTTGTTCATCACCCCGGGGGACATCACCAACATTCTTCGCATCATCCAGGGCAAGGGAGTTTGAACCATGGCAGTGAAAGACTATATCCGGGAACGGTTTTTCCCGCACATGTGGTGCCCGGGGTGCGGTCACGGCATCGTGT
>JBJKPT010000390.1:0-11497 GCA_046706045.1 Desulfobacterales bacterium | reverse complement strand
TGGTATTGGTCTGCAGGACGTCCCGTAAGTTCCGGTTGTCCTCGTCGGCCTGGGCGCAGCGGCCCCGGACCAGCGGGTCTTTCATGACGGCGTCGATGGTCTCACGGCCCAGAAGGTCGACCAGTCGCTCCCAGTAGGGCTGCCCGGATTCGTCCTGGCCCGTGACGGTCATGGAAAGCAATAGGTAGGGGTATCGCTCAGGGGACTTGGCCTCGTCGAGGGTCAATTGCGCGGCGTCGATGCGGTCCGTGGCGGCGACGAGTTCGGTGTAATCCCGGGCCAGCCGGTCGGCGAAATACCGATGTACCACGCCGGCCGCTGACGGCGCGATTTCAAACGCCCCGGAAAACGGGACCTCCACCCGGTTGGAGCAATGATGGTCGAACCACATGCTCGCGCCCGGATGATGGGGGAGGTTCGCCAGGATATCGCCGGGCTGAAAGCAGAGCCGCCCCTTCTGCACATCGCTGGGTTCTGCCCAAAGAATAGGGCTCGTGATTTCCAGGGCTTCGCGCAGGAAGACCGCGCACACAACGCCGTCGAAATCCGGTCGGGTGATGATTCTCAAGATAATCTCCCTTTGAACGAGAACGTATTCTTCAATCGGCAGAGACTATAACGAGCCGACGGGTAAAATTCAACCGGCATCGGCCGATAGGGGTTTTTATCAAGTTTCCATCAAGGCCGCCGATATAGGAATTGTCGATCGCGCCCATCCCGGGATCGGCAATTTTGCGCGGGTTCAAGGCGGGCGGATGATTTGAACCGGCGCAACCGCGGGCTGCTTCGAGGATTCAAATCGAGGCGCCCGGCGCAAAAATCGCGGAACCCGGTCAAGCCGGGATGGACGCCCGATGGGTTTCGTGAGGGAACAACCGATCTGCCAGAGGCGCCCCGAGGCCGAAATCAGCGAACAGGACAAAATGGATCAGTAGCTCGCCGAGCTTCAGGCCGAGGTCGGCGAGAAGGAAGGGGATGCGACCCCGGAGGATCTTTCCGATCAGGACAAAATGGATCGGCTGATCGCCGAATTGCAGAGCGAGACCCCCGGAATCGACCCCGATGCGAAAGTGCCGGCCGACGGGCAGGATGCGACGGATCGGCCGATCGCGGAGGCGGGCGATGCCACCCCCGCCACCGGTGAGGCCGCCCAATCGCTCGATGCCAGAGACGATTCCGGCGACGAGGGCGCACGTCTTGACCAGAACGATCTGGACCTGCTGCTCGCCCAGATGGCGCAAGACGAGGCGGCCGACGATGGGGCCGTGGCCGGGGACGACCCCGACCGGAAGTCGTCCGCCGCGGCCCCGGCCGCGGCCGAAAGCGATTTTGCCGGGCTCACCGACGAAGAAGCCGAACTCGACGGCGATGCCGCGCCGGTGCAGGAAGAGGATCTTCCCGAATCGCCCGATGCGAAATCCGAACACGACGACACGCCGGTTGCTGCAGACGAGGCGCCGGTCCCCGGCGCCGGCAAGCCGCCGATTGCCGGTTCCCCGGAGGAAATACCCCCTTTGACCGCGGATGCCGATGCGGAGACAGAACCGGTCCGCCGGCGGCGCGCCGAAGCCCTGAAAGAAAAGAATAAGCGGCCGCGCCCGAGTTTTGCCGTCTTGCTGGGGATTTTTCTCGTCTTCATCGCCGCCGGGTTGGGTGCCGTCGGCTATCGTTTGTTCCTCGGAAGGCATCGGCGAGTGGGACCGGCCGTGAAGGCGCGCCCCGTTGTGACGAGCCCCGCCGTGCCGGCGGCCCGCCCTGCGCCCACACCATCGGCTCCGGCGGTTCCGGAGAGGCCCCCGGCGGCAGCACCGCTTTCCGCGGTAACCCCGGAGACCGGCACGATTTCTCAGGACGGTTCGGCCGAGCCGTCTCCGATCGATCCGATCAATTTCCGATTCCAGACCATCGACACCATCCGTCAGGAACTGTTGGCCAAGCGCGATGCCATCCTGAAGCTCAAAGAGGCGTACGGTGCCGGCATCCGGCGCGTGGAAAAGGAAGTGCGGGGCCTGATCGCCAAAAACAGGGTCCACGGCTTTCGGGAAGCCCAAAAGGTCGATGGCATCGTGTTCGACCTTCGCACCATCCGGCGGCGCGAAACCATCATCCGTCAACTGGCCGATCCCCTGAATCGGCTGGAACAAAGCAGCGAAGCCCTTTTGTACGCACGCCGTCGCGCGGAGATCGACCTTCTTCTGGTCGACCAGGCCCGTGGGGTGGGAATCGATCGGATCCGGGAATCCCTTGACGATGAAATCGCCCGGGACCGCATCGACATCGACAACCTGCTGCCCGCAGGCGCCCACCCTTCGGACGAACGGCTGGAAAACGTGTGGAAAACGGTCGTCCGCAACCTGTCTTCCCGCTCCGACGCGGCAGCGGTCGCAGCGGTCCGGAAGGCCCTTGCCGCAGCGGTGACGACGTTGTCAAACCAAGAAATCTGGCAGCAGATGGAAGCGGGCAATTTCGATAACGCGTTCCGGTTGACGGCCTTGTCGGAAGATGCGGCACAGGTCTTGGCGACGTGGAAAGGGAAGGAATTGTTTCTCGACCGGCTGACCGATTTGTCCCCCGAGGCCGCGTGGCAGCTGAGCCGATGGAAAGGCGATTGGCTGGGCTTGAACGGGTTGACCGACATGTCCGGGGATACGGTCAACGCGTTGGCCCAATGGTCCGGGCGGCGGCTGTCGTTGAACGGCTTCAAGGAGTTTCCGGCTCAGGTGGCACGGTACTTGGCCACATGGCGGGGCGAAGAGATCGAACTGATGGGTCTTGACCGGTTGTCGGCGACGGCCGCCCGGTATCTTTCCCAATGGAGAGGACCGGGCCGGCGACTGTACGTGCCGGACCGGTTTTGGCGGCCGCGGACCGAAAACCCCGATCCCGCGCCGGCCGCCGCAGGGGGGCCCGGCAATGCGGCCCGTTCCCAATAAGGTGAACCCGATGAAGGCGAGAGAGATGTTCCGGATCATCCGCGGAAAGCCGGGCTGGGCCCGCGTTCTCGTTTTGGTGATGGTTGCCGCCGGTGCCGCCTGGGCATGGCCGGTCGCGGCCGCCGCCGGTGCCCAGGCGGACACGGCCAATCGGCTCCAGCAGAAGATGGACCGGATCCAGATTCTTCGGAATCGGCTGAAGGACAGGGTCGCGGCCGCCGTCGATCTGGTGCAAGCCCTCGATGCCAAGCAACGGATTTACGAGGCCGAGATCCGAAAGTCCCTCGGGACGCTTCGGCACCCGACCCCGGCGGCGGTCCTGGCCGTTCCACGCATTCGTTACAACCTTACGCTGATCGGCCGGATTTCCGCCTACCGGGCCGCCATCCTGACCCGAATCGACTATTTTCGTTTGGGAAACGAGCGCCTGACCTACCTCCTTCGGCAGGCCGGCGATGACCTGACCCTTGCCAGGACCTTCGCCCGGGTCAACGCCGATACCCTGGCAACCCATATCGATGCGGTGTCGGCCGAATTGCAGGCCGGCGTTTCCGATCCTCTTTTCGATGCCGCCCACCTTCGCTTCCCCGATGCCAAGAGCGAATGGGGGTGCCTGGGAAAGCGGCGGTAAATGAGCACCCCGAGCCCCGCCCCCTATCCGTTCCGATCCGTTTGACAGCACCGGATCGACTGCCTATAGTCTCGCGGGCTGCCCCTGCGATCTTGTCTTCAGCCAGAATCCATTCTTTTTCTTCGGGCACCGGCCGGGGGCCCAGAAAGGAGTCCGTGCATGAGCACGTTTACCTCGGCGGATCCGAAATCGTTGACGGCCGCGATGCTGGTGGTACCGGTCTGTGAAGACGCGCAGATCCATGCCCACCGTACCTTCGACGCCCTGGCCAAAAAGGCCCGGGACCTGGCCGGATTTGCCGGAAAGAAAAATGAATGCGTGACCGTCCACGGTCCGGCCCGCATGGCGGCGGGCGCGCTCCTTTGCGTGGGGCTCGGCAAGCGGGCGGAAGTCACCCCGGAACATATCCGGGCCGCCTTTGGAAAGGCCGTTCGCGACGCCATCACCAAGAAGGTCCATCACCTGGTGTTCGCGGTCCCCTCGGCCCGCCGGGTCCGGATCGCCGAAGCCGATCTGGTTTCCGCGGCCATGGAGGGGGCGTGGCTCGGCAACCATGTGTTTGGTCGATACAAAAGCGAAGAAGACCGGATGCCGGTGGAAGCCATCGATTTCTGGGTTACGGCCGAGGCGGCCGAGCGGTGCGCGGATCTCCCCGGGCGGGTGGCCACGGTCTGTGACGCCGTGAAGCTTGCCCGCGAATGGGTCAGCACCCCATCCAACGACAAGACGCCGGTGAAGCTGGCCGAGCGGCTGGTTTCCGAAGCCGGCAAACGCCATCTGAAAACCACGCTCTTCGATGACACCGATCTCATCAAGGAGAATTTCGGCGCCCTCATGGCCGCGGCCGCCGGCAGCGCCAATCCGCCGCGGCTGGTGGTGATGGAATATGCACCGGAAGCCGCCGCCGCCACCACCATCGCCCTGGTCGGCAAGGGGATCACGTTTGACACCGGCGGCATCAGCCTGAAGCAATCCGCGGGGATGGACGAGATGAAGGCCGACATGTCCGGGGCCGCGGCCGTGGCCGGCGCCATGATGGCCGTCGCGGCCCTCAAGCCCGGCGTTCGGGTGATCGGGGTCGCCCCGCTGGTGGAGAACATGCCTTCGGGTTCGGCCACCCGGCCCGGCGACATCGTGACCAGCTTCTCCGGAAAGACCGTCGAGATCGGCAACACCGATGCCGAGGGCCGCCTGATCCTCGCCGATGCCATGGCCTATGCGATCAAAACCTTTGCTCCGGATGTGCTCATCGATCTGGCCACCCTGACCGGGGCCTGCGTCGTCGCCCTGGGGGAAAAATTGGCCGCGGTCTTCAGCCCGGACGATGCCTTGTGCGAAGAGATCCTTGACGCGGCGGCCAGCACCCATGAGCGGTGCTGGCGGATGCCCATGCCCGAAGACGACAGGGAGCAGCTCAAAAGCGAATTCGCCGAAATTTCCAACATGGGCTCGACCCGCTGGGGAGGCGCCATCACCGCGGCCCTGTTTTTATCCGAGTTTGTCAAAGACACCCGGTGGGCCCATATCGACATCGCCGGCCCGGCCTGGCAGAAGAAAGCATCCGATTACTGCGGCGCCGGCGGGACCGGGTTCGGCGTGCGCCTGCTGTGCGATCTCATCCAGCGATTCTAGCCCGACCGTTTCGGCCCGCCGCGCACGAATGCAAACGGCACCACGGGCCCGCCGCATCCTGCCGCACGACCGGATCATTCGCCCGGCGTGCCCGGGCTGCGGGCGGAGGGGATGCCGCCTTTTCTTCAAATCAAAGCGCCCAACGCAGAAATCGGACCCAACGGCCGTTTCCGGATGGGCGCTCACCGTTGCCCGCACCGCGATGCTTTAAGCCGGGATTTTTCCCGGTGCACCGCGGGAAATGCTAAAGCAGGGTTTCCACCGGGGTCAGTTCCAGGCCGAAGGCATCGGCCACGCCCTTGTAGGTGACCTGGCCGCGGACCACGTTGGCCCCCTTGCGGATCTCCGGATTCTCCGTCATGGCCCCTTGCCAGCCCTAGTTGGCGATTTCCACGGCATAGGGGAGGGTCGCGTTGGTCAGGGCCAGGGTGGAGGTCTTGGCCACGGCACCGGGCATGTTGGCCACACAGTAATGGATCACCCCGTCCACGGTGTAGATCGGCTCGGTGTGGGTCGTGGCGTGGGAGGTCTCAAAGCAGCCGCCCTGATCGATGGCCACGTCCACCATCACCGCGCCCTTTTTCATCGTGCCGACCATTTCGCGGGTCACCAGCCGCGGGGCCTTGGCGCCGGCCACGAGCACGGCGCCGATCACCACGTCGGCTTCCTTGACCAGCCGGCGGATCGTGGCCGGGCTGGACATGAGCGGAAAGCAGTTGGCGGGCATGACGTCGCTCAGGTACCGGAGCCGTTCGAGGTTCATGTCCAGGATGTAGACCTTGGCCCCGAGGCCGCAGGCCATCCGCGCGGCCTGGGTGCCCACGACACCGCCGCCGATCACCAGCACCGTGGCCGGCTCCACCCCCGGCACCCCGCCCAGCAGCAGCCCGGCCCCGCCTTGGGCCATTTCCAGGTATTTCGCGCCCTGCTGGATCGCCATCCGGCCGGCCACTTCGCTCATGGGCGTGAGCAGCGGGAGGCTCCCGTCGGCTTTCTGGATGGTTTCGTAGGCGATGTTGATCGATCCCCGGCGGATCAGGGCGTGGGTGAGTTCTTCGGCCGCGGCCAGGTGGAGGTAGGTGAAGACGATCTGGCCCTCGCGGATGCGCTCGTATTCCGAGGGAAGGGGTTCTTTCACGTGCATGACCATTTCGGCCCTCTCGAAGATGGTCGCCGGCGTGGCGATGATTTCCGCGCCCGCATGACGGTAGGTCTCGTCCGAAAAGCCGCTGCCGACACCGGCACGGGTCTCCACCAGGACCGTGTGACCGTTTTGCCGGATGACTTCGACTCCGGCAGGGGTCATGGCCACCCGATTTTCCTCGGTCTTGATCTCCTTCAGGATTCCGACGATCATGGGGTTCTCTCCTCAATTTAAAGGGAATGGATGGTTGGAAACGATGACAGTCGATCCTCCGCTGTCGCAATTTGCCTGCCAGTCCGTGAGAACACCCCGGCGAACCATCGAAGAAAATGAAACGAATCGCTTTCGATCCGGGTGGCGTCGTCATATATTCTTTTTGATTTCAATGCGTTTCACCGAAATCCGGACCCGGGTGCGATCCCGTGGCCGGCCTGCCGTTGATCCGCCGGGCGATTGCCCGCGTCCATCCTGCCGGCGGGCGGCCCCGTGAAACGGTAACTTAAACTACCAAATGAAAACCATTGGATGGGTTACTTTAGCTACCAATGGTAGTTTGCGATACCGGGTGAAGGCCGAGTTTTTTCAGTTTCTTGAGCAGGGCCGGATGGGAGATGCCCAGGGCACGAGCGGTTTTTCGAATGGTCTTGTGTTCATGCAAAGCGCCGCGCACGATGTCCCGCTCATAGGCCGCGATCTGCTCCTTGAGGGAACGCGCGGCCGCGGCCGGATAGGTGCCGGCCAGCGCGCCGTTGCCATTTTCCAGGTCGTGGCTGAAGACGATGCAATCGGCGTGGATGGTCTCGCGGTCGTTCAGGATCGCAGCCCGTTCGACCACGTTCTTCAATTCCCGGACATTGCCCGGCCAGTCATGCCCCATGAGTTTTCTCATGGCTTCCGGGCTGGTCTTCTGCAAGGATTTATCCAGCCGCGTGGCCAGCCAGAGCAAAAAATGCTCGACGAGCAGGGGGACGTCGTCGCGGCGATCCCTGAGCGCCGGGATGAGGATCGGCAACACGTTGATCCGGTAGTAGAGATCCTGGCGGAAGGCATCCTTTTCCACGAGTTTCTTGAGGTTTTTGTTGGTGGCCGTGAGGATCCGCACATCGATGGGGATCTCTTCGGAGCCGCCCACCCGTCGGACGGCTTTTTCCTGGATCGCCCGGAGAATTTTCGCCTGGGAGGATTGGCTCAAGTCGGCGATTTCGTCGAGAAAGAGCGTTCCGTTCCGGGCGATTTCAAAAAGTCCGGGTTTGCCCTTCCGCATTCCACCGGTAAAGGCGCCGCCCACATACCCGAACAATTCGCTTTCCAGCAGCTGTTCGGGCAGGGCCGCGCAGTTGACCGGTATGAGCGGGCCCTTGCGGCCGCTGGCGGTGTGGATGGCCCGGGCAAAGAGTTCCTTGCCGGTACCGCTTTCCCCGCGGATCGAGACCACGGCATCGGTGGGCGCGATCTTCTGGGCAAAGGCGATGGCTTCCCGGATGGGCGGGGTGATCCCGACGATGTCGCCGAAACGGACCCGGCCGGGCAACTCGGTCAGGGAGCGCGCGAGCTTTCGGATCTCCTGCATGTCTTTGGCGATCTCGACGGCCCCGATCACCCGGTTTTTCGAGTCCCGGATCGGCCGGCCGGTGGCGAAATACTGAAACCGGCCTTCATCGGTGATGAGATCCTGCTTGACGTGATCGACCTCGCGACCCTTGAGGCATTCCTGGATCGTGTCGTCGGGGAGGTTGAGCTCCTTTACCGAAAGGCCGATGATGGACTCCCGGTGCCGCGCGAGCATGCGCCGGGCCACCCGGTTGATGGTCGTGACCCGGCCGGCCGTGTCCACGGACACCACCCCGTCGCTCACGTTGTCCAGCACCACCCGGAACCGGTTTTCGCGCTCTTCGTGGGGCAGGGTGTCGATCACCCGGATCTGTTCCAGGTCCGCCGTATCGCCGAAAATATCGAAAAACGCCGTTTCGCCGGGCAGCCGGCCCGTGTCTTCGATCTCCACGTAGACGTGGGTCACGCCGGCGTTGCGGGCCACCTCCATCGAGGCGATGTTCATTCCGTTTTTGGCGATCCGCGCGGAAAGGTCGGCAACGATGCCCACGCGATCCTTGAATCGCAATTCCAGTTTGGCGTTCGATCGATCGGCCATCAATGGTTTCCACGCCGTCGGAGAAAATGGAAACGGTAAACTTCCCTCAAACCCTATAGCATCTCCAGGGGGCAAAGGCCACCGCGAGGCCTTCGGAACCGGCGTCGCGGAAGCCGTCTCGAAGCCGTCTTCCCGTCGGTTATCGGCCTCGGCCCGCGTCTCAAGTTTGATGAACCCGCAAAAAGTCGTTTTATCCGCTTTGTTGTCATCCCCGCGAAAGCCGGGATCCGGTCAATTCAACACGTTCTGGATGCCGGATCCGTCATCCCGGACCCGATCCGGGACCGGCATGACGGCTCAAGGACTTTTTGCGAATCCGTCAAGTCTTCGCCGCCGTTAAGGAATACCGGCGGTCTGATTCCCGGCCGCGGCGCGATCCCGGCCGACCATCCGGATTTTGAGATCGCGTCAAATAAGATCTTTTCTCGCCGGCCATAATGGTGTATGCCCCGTCCGGAATTTGGATGGCCGGGGCCCCCTCCCGAGATCCGGTTTCACCGTGCGACGCGTTTTCTCCGGCCATTCCCGAGCATCCATCCCAGGCCGTGCGGCGTACCCTACCGGCCCAGTCAATGGTGATCCGCGAAACAATCAAAACCTTTCCAATGGTTCGGTTGGGAGGGCGGCCGAAAGGGGAGGCGGCCGACGTATCGGGCGTCTTTTCCGGTCATCCAGGAGCGTACCGTCCATGAGTTCCATTGTTCGAAACGAAAACCTTCGCAACATCGCCATCATCGCCCATGTCGATCATGGCAAGACCACCCTCGTGGACGCCATGTTCCGGCAAAGCGGTGTGTTTCGGGCCAACCAGCAGGTGGACGAACGGCTGATGGACACCCTGGATCTCGAGCGCGAGCGTGGCATCACCATCGCGGCGAAAAACTGTTCCATCCTCTGGAAAGGCGTTCGGGTCAACATCCTGGACACCCCCGGCCATGCCGATTTCGGTGGCGAGGTGGAGCGGGCCCTGTCCATGGTCGACGGCGCGATTCTGCTTGTGGACGCTTCCGAAGGCCCTTTGCCCCAAACCCGGTTCGTGCTCCAGAAAGCGCTGGCCGCCGGTCTTCGGATCATCGTCGTCATCAACAAGATCGACCGGCCGGATGCCCGGCCGGATGCGGTGCTTGACGAAATCTACGATCTCCTGATCGATCTGGACGCGACGGACGAGCAGCTCGAATTTCCCTTGCTCTACGCCATCGGCCGCGACGGCATCGCCTTGACCCGGCGCGATGACCCGCGCCAGAACCTCCATCCCCTTTTGGACACGATCCTTGCGGCGATCCCCGGCCCGAGCCACGATCCCGAGGCCCCGTTTCAGATGCGCGTTTCGGATCTGGGGTATTCGGAATACGTCGGCCGCCTCGCCGTCGGAAAGATTTTCAACGGCACGGCCCGGTCCCGGGACAGCCTGGTCTGTGTCGGCGAAGGAAACCGCTGCACCCACCTGAAGGTGTCGAAACTGCAAGTCTACGAAGGGATGAGCTTGAAGGAGATGGAGACCGTCCAGCCCGGTGACATCGTGGTGCTGGCGGGAATCGAAGATGTCAAGATCGGGGACACCATCTGCACCCAGGAGCAGCCCCAACCACTTCCGCGCATCCGGGTGGATGAACCCACGGTATCGATCAAATTCGCCATCAACGACTCCCCATTGGGCGGCAAGGAAGGCCGCTACGTCCAGGGCAGCCGTATCCGGGAACGGCTTTTAAAGGAAACCCTCCTCAATGTCTCGATCCAGGTCGACGCCGGTGAAGATCGCGAGATCATGGTGGTCAAGGGCCGGGGGGAATTCCAGCTGGCCATTCTCATCGAGACGATGCGGCGGGAAGGTTTCGAGTTTTGCGTGGGCCGGCCCGAGGTGATCTTCCATTACGTGGACGGCCGGAAACTGGAGCCCATCGAACGGCTGCTGGTCGATTGCGAAGAGCGGTTTCTCGGTATCGTCACGGAAAAACTCTCCCTTCGCAAGGCGAAGATGACCAACCTCGTCAACCACGGCAAGGGCCGAGTGCGCATCGAATTCTCCGTGCCCTCCCGGGCACTGATCGGCTACCGCGACGAATTCTTGACGGACACCCGCGGCACGGGGATCATGAATTCGCTTTTTGACGGATACGGCGATTACCGCGGCGACAGCCCGAGCCGGTTCACGGGTTCCCTGGTTGCGGACCGCATGGGCATTGCCGTGGCCTACGCCCTGTACAATCTGGAACCCCGGGGGCGGCTGTTCATCGTTCCCGGTGCGCCGGTCTATGAAGGGATGGTCGTCGGCGAGCACAACCGGTCTCAGGATATCGACGTCAATCCCTGCAAGGAAAAGAAGCTGACCAACATGCGGGCTTCGGGAAAAGACGATGCCATCATCCTCACCCCGGTGCGGCCCATGACCCTGGAACAAGCCATCAGCTTTATCCGTGAAGACGAGTTGGTGGAGGTCACGCCCAAATCGATCCGCCTCCGGAAAGCGGTGCTTTCGGCAGGAAAGCGGGAAAAACTCCGCCCGCGAAAGAAGAAATAGCCAAAGGCCTCGATGCCTTTGAGCCTGGCCGACAAGCACGCCCCCCATCATTGACGTCACCCGCCTCCTTCCGGGCTGTCGATCGCCATCGGTGCTTGCTTTAACGATTTGTCCGGTTTTTTTCCTTGAGAATTCAGGATTTCCGGCATAGATGGAAAAGGCGCGGGCGCCTGGACAACGCGTTGGAAAAGATTCGTGAAAGGCCCGGACCCTATCCGGCACGGTCCGCCGGTGGCCGGAGGCACGCCGAGGCGGTGGCCGTCGCTGCCGCAAGCAATCAAAGGAGGCCGGGAAATGATCCAGACGGCTTTATCTCCAGTGATGGCCGACGAAAAAACCATTACCAACCTCATCACCGTGTGCCCGGACGGCATCATCGGCGTCGATACGCACGGCACGGTGGTGATTTTCAACCAGCAGGCGGCGCTGCTGACCCGGCGCAATGCCGATGACGTCCTGGGGATTCTGGACATCGGCGAGATATACG
>JBJKPT010000389.1:0-7149 GCA_046706045.1 Desulfobacterales bacterium | reverse complement strand
TCCCATCCCCGTGTCGATCTTGACATGGACAAAGAGCGGGGGGCTGCCGCCGGCGACGGCGCTGGAAAAGGCCTCGGCCGTGGGCGGATCCCAGACGGTGAGGGTGATTCCCAGGGCTGCGGCCGTGACGGCGTGTTCCGCGGCGGTGCGGCCCAGGACCAGGATCGGGGCCGTAATGCCGGCCTCCCGGAGGGCCAGCGCCTCGGACCATCGGGCAACCCCCAGCCGGTCGGCGCCGGCGCCCAGCGCGGTGCGGGCCACCTCGGCGGCCCCGTGCCCGTAGGCGTTGGCCTTGACCACGGCCATGAGGCGCGCCGGTGCGGCGGTGATCCGTTTCAATTCACGAATGTTTTCGGCGATGGCCCTCAGGTCGATTTCCGCCCAGACGAGGGGATCTTTCATCGGTTGCTCCCTTTCCGGAAAGCAAGGCGGCATCCTCAGAGCAGGGTGTCGATGTCGGTCAGTTCCATGCCAAAGGCCTCCGCCACGCCTTTATAGGTGACCTTCCCGTTCACGACATTGGCGCCGAGCCGGATTTCCGGGTTTTCTTTCATGGCCTTTTTCCAGCCCTTGTCGGCGATCTCCACCGCATAGGGCAGGGTCGCGTTGGTCAACGCCTTTGTCGAGGTCTTGGCGACCGCCCCGGGCATGTTGGCAACGCAGTAATGGAGCACGCCGTCGATCTCGTAGACCGGATCCGAGTGGGTGGTCGCCCGGCTGGTCTCGAAGCAGCCGCCCTGATCGATCGCGACATCCACGAGCACCGCCCCTTTTTTCATGGTGGCGAGCATGTCACGGGTCACCAGCCGGGGAGCCTTGGCGCCGGGAATCAGGACGGCGCCGATCACCACGTCGGCCTCCCGGACGAGCTTGCGGATGGCCTCCGGGCTGGACATCACCAGGAAGCAGTTTTTCGGCATGACATCGCTTAAATACCGGAGCCGATCCAGGCTCTTGTCCACGAGGTAGACCTTCGCGCCGAGCCCGCAGGCCAACTTCGCCGCGTTGGTGCCGACCACGCCGCCGCCCAGGACCAACACGGTCCCGGGCTCGACGCCGGGAACCCCGCTCAGCAGGATGCCGGCCCCGCCCTTGGAGATTTCCAGAAACTTCGCCCCCTGCTCGATGGCCATGCGGCCGGCCACTTCGCTCATGGGGGTGAGCAGGGGAAGCGAGTGGTCGGCTTTCTGGATCGTCTCGTAGGCAATGTTGACCGATCCGGCCCGGATCAGGGCCTTCGTAAGCGGTTCCGAGGCCGCGAGATGGAGGTACGTGAACACGATCTGGCCCTTTCGGATCATCTTGTATTCGACGTCCAGGGGTTCCTTGACATGCATTACCATGTCCGCCCGGCCATAGATCTCGGCCGCCGTGTCCACGATTTGCGCGCCGGCCGCGGCGTAACGCGCATCCTCAAAGCCGGAGCCGACGCCTGCGGATTTTTCCACCAGGACCGTGTGCCCGCTGTGGCCCATCACTTCCGCACCCGCCGGGGTCATGGACACCCGGTACTCTTCCTTCTTGATTTCCTTCAAAATGCCTACGATCATGACCGCCTCCTTCGTTCGTGTGCCGGCCGTTTCGCCGTCGACAACCGGATGTATTGGGGCGCCGCCGCTTCGGCGCTGAGTTTCCTCTCCTGGATCCGCCGGCGGATTCCCCGGGGAAGCCAATTCCCGTTTCGATTCGATTTCATGACGAAACAAGGTCTCGCCCGATTGAATCCAGCCCGATCCTACCGCCGGTGGTCAAACGGCGGATCAAATCCCGGTCAAGGGCGTCGACCTTCTATCCCCTATTTCGGTATGTTCCCCCGCGTGTAGCGATCTTACAGGCCCGTGCGGTGTTGGGTGCCCTGCAATTCTGTAATGCCGGAAATTCGATGTCAACGGATTTGTAGCTCAACTTTCGGGTTTCATTTTTAACACCGTGATTACAATATGTTACGGTGTATCATTTTAAAGCTTTTTCGCGGATTTGGCGTCTATTTTTGGCCCCTATATCGCATATGACTAACTGTATTTACAGTGAATTGATAGCCACTGTGAATCCGGAAAGTTGAGTTTGTAGGATAAAAAAATGGATTAAAGGCAATGCCGTTAACTTAAGGAGATGGGTTCTTGGAAAATTTTTTCGCTATCGAAATCGGGATCGCGATCGAAATCGAAAATAAGTGCCATACAAACATGTTCGATCCCGATTTCGATAGCGATTTCGATCCCGAAAGAGACATCTCCGAATCAATTAAGGCTTATGTGAACGACATTGGGATTACAGGAGTGATCGCGTCAATCCCCATCCCCCATTTTCATCAGATTTTTCCAGGTGGAGCGCCCAAAGAAGCTTCCGTCCACATTTTCTTCCATCTCCTCAAAGAGATCGTAGGGGACGGCAAAACTCATGACGTCGCTTTACAGAAGCAGTCTTCACCACCGGGAAAATGCGTGTACTGGTTTCCGAACCCCAGGCCGGTCCCCCCGCCGAAACAGCCGAAGGTCTTCCGGTCAAAGGCCACGGCTTCGCCCTTGAGCGCCGCCGCCAGCATGAACATGACACAGCCCCATTTGCCCTCCTTAAACTGCCGTGCGCCTTCCGGTTTGTCATCGCTCAACAGGATGGCGACCGGGGGGTACTTGCTTTGGATCGCTTCGGCCAGTTTGCTTTTCATGAATCCTCCTTTTTCTCCTGCCTCCACGCCTTGGCATGGAAGCGGGAGATAAAATTGATGAACCCGCAAAAGTCGTTTTTTCGGCTTAGTTGTCATCCCGGCGAAAGCCGGGATCCAGTCAATTCCACACGTTCTGGATGCCGGATCAGGTCCGGCATGACGGTTCAAGGACTTTTTGCGAATCCGTCAAAATTCAAGATGATTGGATTCAAGATTGAACGTTGAATCCCGCATCTTCTTTTTCCACCCGGCAAAGGAGCCCCGTGTGGGGCCAGCCGCCGATTTCCGGGTTGCAAAATTCGGGCGTGTCCGGGCAGAGGACGTTGGCGTTGGACTCGAAGACTCCGAAGCGTTCAGGCTCTGCTTCTCTTCGTTCCGGAAACCACCAGCCGTGGTCGATATCCGCCATCCGGGGATCCACCGTATCGGAGACGTGAAGGCGCATGCGGATTTCTCCCCGGGGGCTGATCACGCGGGTCCAGTCGCCTTCCGTGAGCCCGCGTTTCAGGGCGGTCTCCGGATGGAGGGTGACGATGGGATCGGGCCGTTTTTCCCGGGCCGCTTGAATCTGTCGCTGTTCGGAGTGGTACATGGGCATGAACCGGCTTCCCGTGATGAGGACCAGGGGGTAATCCCGGAAGATTGCCGGATCGCCTGCCGGGCTGTGGGGCATCTCCCGGTAGACGGGAACCGGCGAACAACCGAGTGCCCCGAAGGTGCTCGAGCGCAGTTCGACCTTCCCCGACGGGGTTCCGAAACCGAAGCGTTCATAGCGCTTGTACTCCCGTCGGCCGAAGATCCCGTTCTGCTTTAAAAGTGTTTCAAAGGTGAGCCCCACCGGTTCCAGGCAGTGATCCCAGACCGCATCGACCGTCTCCCAGGGCCAGCGTTTTTCCTGGCCCAGGCGAATGCCGAGGCCCCGCCAGAAGTCGTAGGTGTTTCGGCGCTCGTAAAGGGGCGAGATCCCCCGGGGACAGGCCACACAGAAATCCATGGTGTGCCAGAGTTCGGTGGTCTCCACGGTGGAGCAAATGGGAAAGACGTAATCGGCCAGGGCCGCCGAGGGGGTGAGGTAGAACTCGCCCACCACGTAAAGATCCAGGGATTTCAGGGCGTCGCGAGTCCGTTGCGGGTCGGGGAGCGAAAGCAGGGGATTGCTCGCGACCGAGATGGCGGCTCGGACCGGGTAGGGTTTTCCGGTGAGCATCGCCTCGAAGACATCCCGGGCATGGGCCACACAGGTCTGGCCGGCCATGGGCGGATGCATGTACTCCGGGGGGAGTTTTTGGTTCGCCCGGTCGTTTCGCTCCCACCCGGGGAATCCGAAGAAGGGATAGCGATCGGCGCCCAGCTGCTTGGCCCGCTGGGAGGCGGGCAGGGCCTCGTTTAACTCCAACCGGTTGTGGGCGACGATCTTTCCGATGGGATCCGCCCACCCCAGGGATTCGCCCCCTTTGATATCGAGATTTCCGGTCACGGCCCGGAGGATCGATCGGGCCCGCGCCGCCTGGGTGGCGTTCACCCCCTGCTTGTCGATCCCGAAGCCCCAGGTGATCATGGCCGGCCGGGTCGCGGCGTAGAGGCGCGCGGAGCCTATCACCCGCTCCGGGGTGAGCCAGGTGATCGCCGCCACCGTCTCCGGTGTGTAATCGGCCACGGCCGTTTTTAAATCGTCAAATCCGACGGTCCACTTGTCGACAAAATCGCGGTCGTATAAATTTTCCTCGATGATGACCCGGAGCCAGCCCAGCATCAGGGCCACATCGGTACCCGGCCGGATGGGAAGCCAGAGATCGGCCATATCCGCTTCCCGGATCCGGCGCGGGTCCACCACGATGAGTTTTGCCCCGTTTTTTTTGGCGTTCATGATCTGGCCGAAGAATCCGAAATTGGACTGGGACGCCCCGCAGCCCCAGAGAACCACGCATTTCGTGTTGGCGATATCCCCCCAGCAGAAGCCGCCGGTGGTCGCGTACTCCACGGCCTGGCTCGGGCACATGCAGACGTTGTTCGCCCCGCAGATGTTGGGGGTGCCGAAGAGGTTGTGGAAGCGCCGCTCGTCCCAGTGGTAGGTCCGCTTGGTGCCGTGGGTAAAGGCGAGGGTCTCTGCACCGTATCGCCGGCGGAGGGCATCGAGCGTTTCCGCGACCTCGTCCAGGGCCCGGTCCCAGCTCACCCGTTCCCATTGCCCGGATCCCCGCGCGCCTTTCCGCTTCAAGGGGGTGTTGATCCGGTCGGGGTGGTAGAGGTGGTCGATCATGAGGTGGGCCCGGGGACAGGTCATCCCCTTCGTGACGGGGTGCGCCTTATCGCCCTTCACGCCCACGGCCTTTCCGCCTTCGAATTCAAGAACCAGCCCGCACCGCGGGTGGCATAAGCCGCAGTAGGTCCTTCGTTCCGTTTTCACAGGGGCCTCCGATTCACTAAGAAATGAGGTTTTCCGCTAACGATCGGGGCAAACGGCGGCAAGCCGCACGAAGAAGGCGGGGATCCGGCAAGATCGAGGACAAACGAAGCGACCCCCGTCTCCAGAGACCGCAATTTAAACTAAACCCCATCGGGCCTGATATCGTCAAGGTCAAAAGACGCGGTTTCGTTTCCGATTCGCCCGGGCGCCGTCAATGTCGCCAACCAATTAAAATTGCAAAAGAATGAAGACGTTCCCATTTTTTCACAAAAGTATCCCAGCGATATGCAAAGTCCTGACTTTTTTCTTGCACCTGCCATGACACCTGTCATATTATCGCGCTAAAACATCGAATCGAACTCAATCAATCCATTTTTATGAAACCGCTGACGGGCAAAAACGATGGGTAAGGGTGCACTCAACTTTTCGATGATGGTCAAGGAAGTCCGCAGACAGTTGGGCCTGAGTCAGGAATCGTTGGCCCAACAACTCGGGGTGAGCTATGCCACCATTCATCGCTGGGAGAACGGCAAAACAACCCCATTTAAACTCGCGCGTGTGCAATTCGATGAATTTTGCAAAAAAATGACCCAAGAAGGAAAGCTGAACCTTTGAGCCTCACCGACTACCAGGCCAAATTCTTTGCCCACGAGCTGACCCAACGCTTTCCCCCGGATAGTGTGGAGAAGATTACTGTCGCATTTGCGGGCGCCAAAGTTGACCTGAACCCCCATCAGATCGATGCCGCCTTGTTCGCTTTCAATTCACCGCTTTCCAAGGGTGCGCTATTAGCCGATGAAGTGGGGTTGGGAAAAACCATCGAGGCCGGCCTGGTGCTCTCTCAAAAATGGGCCGAACGAAAGCGGCGTATCCTTATTATCACGCCCTCGAATCTTCGAAAACAGTGGTACCAGGAGTTGGCAGAAAAATTTTTTCTACCCTGCCGTCTGCTGGAAACGAAATCTTACAACGCCGCTGCCAAACAAGGCGAGGTCCGCCCATTCGAGTCACCGGAAATTGTCATTTGCTCCTACCATTTCGCGAAAAATAAAGCCTTGGATGTCCAGGCGGTCGCTTGGGATATAGTGGTAATCGACGAAGCCCATCGGCTGCGCAACGTCTATAAGCCGTCCAATGTTATTGCCAATACGCTTAAGGTCGCCCTTGCCGGTAAGGACAAGCTGCTACTGACCGCCACACCATTACAAAATTCTTTGCTGGAGCTGTTCGGTTTGGTGAGTTTTATCGATGAGCACACCTTCGGCGACCTGAAGAGTTTTCGTGAACAGTTTGCCAATCTCAACCAGGAACAAGTTTTCAACAGCCTCAAGGCTCGTCTCAAACCCGTGTGCCACAGAACACTGCGTCGCCAGGTAATGCCTTATATCAAGTACACCCAGCGCCTGCCGATCCTTGAAAAATTCACCCCTGAAGAAAGCGAGGACCGGCTTTATCATCTTGTATCCGAATATCTTCAGCGCGAAAACCTTCAAGCCCTGCCGTCCGGCCAGCGTTCCCTGATGACGCTGGTCTTGCGTAAATTGCTGGCCTCATCCACCTTTGCCATCGCCGGCGCGATGATAACCATGGCCAACCGTCTCAAAGCCAAACTGCGCAAAGACGAATCCGCCGAATCATTAGAAGAAGCAATGGACCAGGATTATGAGGCGCTTGCAACCATTGCCGATGAATGGGGCGAAGAGGAACCGGCTGAACGCCTTTCCGAGGCGGACCGTAAAGCCATCGAACAAGAAATCGCCGATCTCGATGCCTTTACGCGGTTGGCCACCTCTGTCGAACACAACGCCAAGGGTCTGGCCTTGCTCAAGGCGCTGGATATTGCTTTTTCCAAGGCAGTCGAAATCGGCGCGGCCCAAAAAGCCGTCATTTTCACCGAATCACGGCGCACCCAGGACTACTTGCTGCGCCTCTTGGCGGACAGCGCCTTTTCCGAAGGCATTATGCTGTTCAATGGTTCCAATACCGATGAGCGTTCGAAACAAATCAATGCGGATTGGTCCGAGCAGCACAAAGGCACGGATCGCGTGACCGGCTCGCGAACAGCGGATACGCG
>JBJKPT010000388.1:0-2586 GCA_046706045.1 Desulfobacterales bacterium | reverse complement strand
AGGTGATACCGCTGGATGCAGAAACTGCATTTTTCGACGACGCCCCGCATGCGCACGGAAACGTTGGGATTCAAGTAACGTTCCATGCCCTTGGGCCAGACCGGATCCCACCAGTTGAAATAGCGGGAATGGTACGGGCAGGCCGCCATGCAGTAGCGGCATCCGAAGCAGCGGGGGTAGATCTGGCTGACGATCCCGGTATCCAGATCGTAATCCGTGGCCGTGGCCGGGCAGACCGAGACACAGGGGGATTCGCCCGTGTGTTGTCCCTCGCAATGCATGCAGGGCCGCGGCAGATAGCAGATATCGGTATCCGGAAAGGGCTTGCCGTTGGTCAGTTTGTAGACCCGCATCCAGGTGATGCTGACGAGCTTGTTGGACTCGTCCTTTCGAAACGGCACGTTGTTTTCGGCCATGCACGCAACCATGCACGACCCGCACCCCGTGCACTTGTCGAGATCGATGACCATACCGAACTTCTTGGCTTTTACGTCTCCTTGTTTCATCGAAGCCCCTTCGTGAGTTTACGCTTTGCGCAACGCGGCCCGGATCCCCCAGGCGGCATCCAGCCCGGAAGCCGGATCCTCGACGGGTCCCATCAGCTCGTTTACGTTCACGCCTTTGCCGGCAATGTAGTCGTCGTAGGCCGAATGCCCCAGCCCCCGGGGCATGGCCGCAACCCCGGGCGCGATGCCGTCGAAATGGTGGACGAGCACCTTGGCGCGGCCGTCGGGGGTTGCAAGCACCGCCCGGCACCCGTCGGAAAGGCCGTGCGCGCGGGCCGTTTCGGGGTTGATCTCGACAAAGCCGTCCAGTCCTTTGAGAACGGTATCGGAAACGGTCTTGGTCATGAACGGCGGGTTGGCGATGTAGCCGATGGTCAGCCGCATGGAATCGTAGGGGACCAACAGGAGGGGAAAGTCCCTGGGATCGCCCACCGGTTTGGCCGGTGCCGCCTCGGCCGCGGGAAACTCGAACCGGCCGGAGCCGGTCTTAAACGCCGTGTTCCAGTTGCTCGGGGCGAAACGGGTATCCATGACGTAGACCTGGCCCTTGTCCGCATCGCTTAAGACTTTCCAATCCGCACCGAGGGTCTCTTTCAGGCAAGCCTGGTAATCGGTCCAGGGGAAGGCGGCGCCGACGGCGTCTCCCAGGGATTTGGCGATGGCGATGATGGTATCCGCCGCGGGACGCGTGTTCAGCGATGCGGCAACGACCGGCCGGGCCAGTCCCTGGATCGGCCGCGGAAAGCCGATGGGGGTGCCGACGTCGGTGAAACGCTCCAGGTAATGGTGGTCCGGCAGGATCAGGTCCGCATCGCGGGCCGTCTCGTCCATGTACGAGGAAAAGCTCACCACAAAGGGAATGCGGTCAAACGCCTTTTTCACCGATGCCGCGCCGGGCAGGGCAAAGCGCGGATTGGCGCCGGCGACCAGAAGCATGTCCACCCCGGATTTTCCCTCGGCCACCGCCGGTGCGAACCGCGTGATCAGGGACCGGGCATTGGCAAAGGGCGCGCTGCCGGCGCCGTCGATCCGGCCGGTCGCAAGTCCCCGGGAGGCCACGGCGTCCGGGGCCGCCTCCGGCCAGGGGGCGCCCCCGTCGACGGGGACCGCCACAAGACCGCCTTCCCGGTTGAGGTTGCCCACCAGGGCGTTCAAGGCCACGAAGGCCAAGGACTCGGGCAACCCCCCAGGGGTGTGGCCCTTGCCGCGCCCCCATATGGCCAGGGGATGTTTGGCCGCCGCAAACCGGCGGGCGAGGGACAGGATCGTGGCCCGGTCCACCCCGGTGATGCCGGCCACCAATTCCGGGGTGTAGCGGTCGAGGAGCACGGATTTCCACGCGTCGAAATTGGCCGAATAGCCGGTGACGAATTCGGTGTTGAAACGATTTTCGGAAACGATCGCCGAGGCGAGACCAAGGGCCAGGACCGCTTCGGTGCCCGGATGGATGGCGACCCATTGGTTGGCCTTGGCCGCCGTCGTGGAAAGCCGGGGTTCGATCTGGATCAGGGTGGCGTGGTTGTCCCGCCAACGGCTGTGGGCGCGGAACATGTAAACCGGCGAGCCCCAGCCCTCGATGATGCCGCTGCCAAAGCTCAGGATAAAATCGGCGTTTTCCACATCGAAACCCGCGGTGGCGCTCACCCCCATGGTCTGCTTCAGGGCCATCTCGAAGGCGTCTTCCACCGATGGCATCGTCATGAAATTCGGAGAGCCGTAGGCGGTGAGCAACCGGGCCAGAAGCCGCCCGGCGGTTTCGCGGTTGTGACCGGCGATGGCCGCAAGCCGTTGGGGGTTTCCCGCCTTGCGGATCCGGGCCATCCGGCCGGCCACCTCGGCGACGGCCTCGTTCCAGGAGACGGCCTCCCATTTGCCGCCGCCCCGGGCGCCGACCCGTTTGAGCGGCGAGGGCACCCGCCAGGGGCCGTCGAGCAGTTGCAGCCCGGACTGGCCGAGAAGGCAGGACCCGCCGTCGTTGATGGGATGCCCGGCAATGCCGTCGATCTTCACGGCCCGGCCGTCGACCTTGCGCACCGTGATGCCGCAACGCCCGGGGCAGAGGGTGCAGACGGTGCTCGGG
>JBJKPT010000387.1:0-3680 GCA_046706045.1 Desulfobacterales bacterium | reverse complement strand
TCCTCGAACAAAACGGTTTCCGAGAGCCGGGCCGAAAACACCTTGGCGATGAGATCCAGTCCCTGCTGCGCCCCGGAAATCACGAACATGTTCTCGGCCGGCAGACGATACCATTTGCCGAGGGTGTTCAAAAAAACAGGGTCGCCTTCCACCGGTGCGGCGGAAAACGCGCCGGCCGCCTCCGTATCGAGCAATTCGGTGAACACGGCGCTCGCCTTCCGGTACGGAAAGAAGTCCGCCGAGAGATAGGCCGTTTTGAAATCAAAGACCTTGCCGCCGCGCTCGATTTGCTCGGGATACCGGACAAAGGTGCCGCTGCCGACGACATTGTCGATGATGCCGCTGTTTTTCAGGTGGCCGAAGGCCTTTTGAACGGTGAGCTTGTTGCAGCCGAAGGTCCGGGCCAACTCCCGGATGGAGGGGATTTTCTGCCCCGGCCGGTAGGTGCCGTTCTGAATCCGCGCCTCGATTTCCCGGGCAATTTGTCGATAGAGGACGGCCATGGCGAAAAAGTCTATTGACGATAGTAGGACAATGTCATAACTGTACTATGCCTATCGGTGAATAGGGTTTAGTTTTTATTGACTTTAGCACATGCCCTTGAAAAGGGCAAAAACCTCGGCGCTTGTTTGAAAATTTGCGACGGGCAGGCGCCCACGGAAAGGAACCGTTATGCCAAGGAAACGTGTGAACACGGGATTTGCCGAGATGTTCAAAAACGGCGTCATCATGGACGTCACCAACGCGGAGCAGGCCAAGATCGCCGAGGACGCCGGGGCCTGCGCGGTCATGGCCCTGGAACGGGTGCCCTCGGATATCCGGAAGATGAACTGTGTCGCCCGCATGAGCGATCCGGCGATGATCGAAAAGATCATGGACACCGTCACCATCCCGGTGATGGCCAAGGTCCGGATCGGGCATTTCATGGAAGCCCGGATCCTCGAAGCCCTTGGGGTCGATTTCATCGATGAAAGCGAAGTGCTCACCCCGGCCGACGAGTCCTTTCACGTGGACAAACGGCCTTTCGAGGTGCCGTTTGTCTGCGGCGCCCGAAACCTCGGGGAAGGGCTCCGGCGCATCCATGAAGGAGCCTCGATGCTGCGGACCAAGGGGGAGGCCGGCACCGGAAACGTCGTGGAGGCCGTTCGCCACATGCGCACCATCAACCGGGAAGTCGCCGAATTGGCCGGCTTGGACGAGGCAGGCTTCGAAGCCCGGGCCGCGGAATACCGGGTGCCCGTGGCCCTGCTTCGCCAGGTGGCCGAGGTCAAGCGCTTTCCGGTGGTCAATTTCGCCGCCGGCGGCATCGCCACCCCGGCCGACGCGGCCCTGATGATGGCCCTGGGCGCCGACGGGGTGTTCGTCGGCTCCGGGATCTTCAAGTCGGAAAATCCCTCGAAGATGGCCGACGCCATCGTCCAGGCCGTGATCCATTACGAAAAGCCGGACCGCCTGGCCGAAATTTCCAAAAACCTCGGGAATCCGATGATCGGCCTGGAGATCGATTCCCTGGAAGTCACCATGGCGAAGCGGGGCATATGACCATGCGCGTGGGATTGCTCGGTTTGCAGGGGGCGTTTCGCGATCACCTGCCTCCCTTGAAACGGCTCGGCGCGGAATGCCGGATCGTTGCCGACATCGATTCCCTGATGGCCGTGGACCGGCTGATTCTGCCCGGCGGGGAAAGCACGGTCATGACGAAGTTCTTGAACGCCTATGCCATGACCGCGCCGCTTGTGGAGCGCATCGCCGACGGGATGCCGGTATGGGGGGTCTGTGCCGGCAGCATCCTGCTGGCCGAGACCGTGGACGGCCATCCCGGTGTGCTGGGTGTACTGGGTGTATCGGCGGCACGAAACGCCTACGGCCGCCAGTTGGCCAGCACCGACGCGGATATCCCCATCCCGGGTTTGAGCCTTGAACGGTTCCACGCCATTTTCATCCGCTCGCCGCGGTTGGCGGTGACCGGTGCCGGGGTGGACGTCCTGGCGGTCTGGAACCGGGATCCGGTCTTTTTGCGACAACAGCGGGTGATGGCCACGACCTTTCACCCGGAACTGACCGATTCCCTTGCGATCCATCGTTATTTTCTCTCCTTGTGACCGCCGTTTCCCGAACCCGAAGGCCCCGACGGTCCGGGGCCATCGCGCCGGCAAGAGATCATCAACTCCTCAAACGCGTTCGGGCATCGCTTTGCTTGGTTAAAGGCTCAAGCGTTTGACCGCATCGAGGTAGGCCCCGTTTCGTGAGAGATAAAAGGCCAGCGGGCGTGGAAACGAACGGCCGAGCACCCCGTCGATGAACATCTGGCTGATCTCCCGGTGCCGCAGCAGGGTGGTCTGGGAGGAGAAGAAAATGCCGCGTTCGTCTTCGTGGAGCTGGCGGAGGAAGTGACGGAACGCCACGCGGGCCCGGGGTTTGTAGTACCAGAAATAGAGCATGTCCAGGGCATGAACGATAAGGCTTCGTTCCAGTTCCATGGCCTCGGCGTGGCGTTGGTCTTCGACGGGGGGAATCGTTTCCAGTACCTGGAGGGGTCGGGTTTCCGGATAGAGGACCTCCAGTTGGGCATAAACGTCCAAAATTTCGGAAAAGGTGGTGCCGTAGTCACGAAGGCGGCTGTGGACGTTGGTGTGCCGGTCGTCGATGCCCTCGATGACCCCGGCCACCACCTCCGATGCGGTTTTGGAGATGATGGCCGCCCACTTTTGAAGGGTGGCGTCGATGTGGACCGCACCGGTTGCGGCCATGAGGGCGCCGGCAGCGGCATTCAGGCCGATGGCGATGGGGATGGAAATGACGCTGCGGAAGAAGTTGGCGTACACCACACCCCTGGGCAGTCCCCGGAAAAGGTTGTGGCTTGAGAGGTAAATGCCGTTTACCAGCGCCATGAAGGTGTAGAGCAGGCCGCTGTGGTTTGCGGTGGTGATGCCGAAGCCCCGGTCGAGGATCACGGTTTTGACCACGTAATCGAGCAGCGGCACGGACAATCCCGAAAAGAGCAGCGAGTCGGTGATCCGGCTCCAGCTGACGTAATCGTTCCAGCGCATCAGGGACGAGCGGTGCCACCCGCCCCCGCCCAGCACGGCCTGGAGAATGTTTCGGACCCCCGTGATGGCAAACCAGATAAACGCCCCGCCCCAGGCGAGCACCCACCAGTTTTTGGTCAAAAGAAACGAAAAGAATGCGGGCAGAAACCCCCCCACCACCTTGATGGCGTTTTTCAGCCGCGTGTTGAAATAATGCCAGCGGCCTTCGGGCGGCGGATCGGCGGGCCCGGCGGCGGGTGCGGTCCCGTTTTCAAGCCCCGCGTGCATGCCGCCCAAGGTCACGATGTTTCCATCCGGCGACAGTTGGGTTTCGGCGGAGAGCACTTCCCAGTGATCGATCCGCTGGCAGGCCAGGATGCCGAGGCCGGGGATCGCCTTGACCAGGTAGCGCACCAGGGGGTGGGCCGGCCGGCCGTTGGTCCTCGGGCGAAAGGTTCGCGTGCGGTAGGCGCCCATGTGGATCGGGAGCTGCTCGAAGTCGTGGCGCACATCGCCCCGTTTTATCAACCGCCGGGCCCGGTGGGGCAGGGTATCGATGATGGCAAGTCCCATTCCGTGCCCTTTTCGGGTGCGACCGGTGGAATCCGAGCCGATGCGCGTCTTCAGAAAGTTTTCCCGGTAGTACTGGCG
>JBJKPT010000386.1:0-1702 GCA_046706045.1 Desulfobacterales bacterium | reverse complement strand
CGAAGCGGGGCCAGGGCGTTCTCGTCGTGGTCGGTGACGTCGTTTCCTTCGAAGATCACGCGGCCGCGGCTTGGTTTGTCCAGCCCGGAAAGCAGGCTGATCAGCGTCGTCTTGCCGCTGCCGCTGGAGCCTTCCACGACGAGAAACTCCCCGGCCGTCACGGCAAACGAGATGCCTTCGAGCACCGCAACGCGCCGGTTATCGATGGTGTACCATTTCGACAGGGCCCGGGCTTCGAGAATGGGCATGGGGTTCACCCCCCTGACGGTTTTCTCCGGATGGGACGGCATCATTCAAATCGGCCGATTCATGGACCTGGAATCATCCGGAAGCCTAACGCGTCCCAAATCACAAATCAAGGCAGGAACCCCGGAAAACCCGGCATCGGGCCTTCCGGCAAGGGGCGTCGCCCTTCTTTCCGGGGGGCGGCGGTTCGCCGATCCGCAAACGACGCCCCAGGGTTTCGTCTCTCAACGCACACCCCGTGCCGCATCCCCTCATCCTCCCCGCGAACCCCGCGCGTTGATCCGCATCCATCGGCGATCGGGTTCGTCCGTACGGACTATACAATAAAATACATATTTCTTTACATTGACATATACATAGTTTCGATGTATCGTGAGAAAAATCGGCGATGAAAAGGAGACGACGCCATGGGCACCTTTCTGACGGAAAAGCAACAGCGGTTTTTGGAATACCTCAAAGATATCATCGCCCGCCGCGGAAAGGCGCCGAGCCTGCGCGAGGCCGCTGGGGAGATGGGCGTGAGCCACGGTGCGATCTCCCAGATGGTCCGCACCCTCGAAGAAAAAGGGGTCCTCCGACGCGACGGCCGCTACGGCCGCAACCTCTACCTGTTGAACACGATCGATGAGACGGCCGATCGCGGCCGCGGGGTCGCGGTGCCCATCGTCGGGCGAATCGCCGCCGGCCTTCCCCTCTATGCCCAGCAGGAATGGGACGGGTCCGTTGTGGTGGACGGCGGCGTCTACACGGCCACCCATCTCTTCGCCCTCCGGGTGCGGGGCGACTCCATGCAGGAGGCCGCGATCCTCGACGGCGATCTCGTCATCTGCGAACCGTGCCAGTACGCGGAAAACGGGGACATCGTGGTGGCTCTGGTGCGCGAGGAGGAAGCCACGGTCAAACGGTTTTTCCGACGGCCCGACCACATCGAACTCCGGCCGGAAAACACCGCGTACCGGCCGATGGCCTATGCCTTCAACGAAGTCCTGATCCAGGGCAAGGTCGTGGGGGTTCTTCGCGGCCCCGCGGGCATTCAATGACCGCATGCATTTGGATTCCCGCGTCGGCCTTGAAACTCCGAACCGGGTTCTTGTTCCCGGAAGGCATCGTGAGACCGGCGGAACCCCCATGCCCGAGCGCGCCATCATTCATCTCAACGTCGCCGACTTTGTCCTGGCCGTCGAACGGCTCACCGACCGGCGGCTTTGCGGACGGCCGGTGATCGTCGCCCCGGAAGGGAAGGCCTGCAGCCTGACCGACCGGGAGATCGGCCAGGTCACGAAGCGCCTGCCCCCGCGGACCGCAGCCGCCCTTTGTGCTGCGCGGCACGGTTGGACGAGGATTTCGGGGCATGCACCCTGCGTGTCGACGATGTCCGACCCATGGAAAAGTTGGCATGAAAGAAATTATTCCGTTACCCTGGGCCCGCCCCATGCTACAAGGCGGGGGAACCAAT
>JBJKPT010000385.1:0-3231 GCA_046706045.1 Desulfobacterales bacterium | reverse complement strand
GCCCAGCGCTCCATGCTGACCTTTCTCGGTGCAGCCGCCGACATGACGCCCGAGGAAATCACCGCGGACTGTTTCCATGGTGCGGCCGTGGTGCACATCGAGGGGTATCTGCTCTACAACGAGGCGTTGATTTTCAAGGCCCTGGAGCAGGCGAAAAAGAGCGGCGCGGCAATTTCCCTGGATCTAGCGAGCTTTAACGTGGTCAACGACTCGCGGCAGACCCTGCTGCGCCTGGTTCGCGACTACGTGGACATCGTGATTGCCAACGAGGACGAGGCCGAGGCGTTTACCGGAATCGCCAACGAAGCCGATGCCGTGCGGAATCTGGCCGAATTCGCCCCCCTCGCCGTGGTGAAAGCCGGAAAAAACGGCAGCTACATTGCCAGTGGCGATCGGGTCAGCCACGTGGACGCCATCGGCGACGGGAGCGCCGTCGATACCACGGGTGCCGGCGATCTTTGGGCCGCTGGATTCTTGTACGGCCTGGTCAACGGGTACTCCCTCGAAGCCGCTGGAACACTGGGTTCGGCCTGCGGCTACGAAGTCTGCCAAGTGGTGGGAGCCACCATCCCCGAAGACGGCTGGCAGCGGATTCGCAAGCATGTGTTGAAAAAGGCCTGATTTGAATCTTTGAAAAAGCGAGCTATTCCCGCGGTCCAAATCGTCCGCCCGTTTGACCTCACACAAAATTGCGTATCCGCGGATGGACACGAACACAGGAGGATTGATGGCAAAACGGAACATCTCCCGGAAGAAGTTGCTGAAAGAGCCGGATAAAATCGCGCGGTCGATGACCAGCCTGCTCGACTTTGCAAGAGCCCGCCCCAAGACGCTCGCAATTTTGGGAACGTTTATTTTTTTGCTGATCGTCGGTATCGCCGGGTTCCGCTATTTGTCCGCCCGCTCCGAGAACCGTGCCTTTGCCTTGCTCGGTCAGACCGAATCCGCATACGCGCAAGCCTTGGCCAAGGGCGATGCCGCCCAGGCCCTTGAAACGGTGAGCGGCGATTTCAAGCAGCTCCTCGACCGCTACGGTGACACCATTGCCGGCCGTCTGGCCTGCCTCCGGGATGCCGATGCCCAGTTTGAGGCCGGTCGAATCGATGCGGCCATTGCACTCTACGACAAAGCGCTTCGTGAATTTGGCGACGAGCCGCTGTACCGGGAACAGATCAACGACGACCTTGGACACGCCTATCTTCGTAAAAAAGACTTTGACAAGGCGCTGGGTTGTTTTCAGAAGGTCGTCAACGGACCGAACCTCGGACGCACGGACGAGGCGCTTTTCATCATGGCCTGGATTTACCGCAAGAAAGGCAATCTTTCGGAAGCCCACAAGATGAATGCGCAGCTTATCGCGCAATATCCCGAATCCATGTACGTCGATATGGCCAAAGCCAACGCCAACGGATGATGGGTTCTTATTCGTAAGCCCCCAAGCTCCAGCCCGAAATCAAAAGGCGGCACCCGAATCACTCGGGTGCCGCCTTTTTGATAAGGAAATGGCTGCCGGAGGCACGGCAGCCATTAAGGAGGAAACAGATGAAGAAATCACGAGGCTGACTCTACTTCAAGCATTCTGTATGCCAACGTGAAGAATTCGGGGGTATTTTTTTAATTCTCTTGGAATACCGGGTGGTTAGATCTTTGCCGAGGTTGCCGCGAAACATCCGGCAGCCACCCAGCAGTTGAAAAAAGTGTCCTTTTCCGGGTCAATGGTTCAAAATTTTGAACCCTTCTCGTCCGATTGATTCGCAACATACTAAAATATTGGAAAATCATCCTTCACCGCCGGGTTTATAAATTTGAACCCTTTCACCGAGAGGGAAATTTCAATCGGACTTTCGGGGGTCTACCTGGATGTCGTATTTTTTTAATTTCTGGTTCAAGCCGCTTTTGCCGATTCCGAGCAGTTCCGCCGCATGGGCCTGGACGTGATCGGTGAGCTGGAGTGCGCGTTCGATCATTCGCTTTTCCACCATGGCCAAGGTTTCGCTCAGGCGGGCATCGGCGGGGATTCCGTCGATGTGCAAAATGTTGTAAACGCTTTCCCGGAATTCCTTGGGCAGGTCGGAAACGGAGATGGATGTGCCTGTGCAAAGAATGATCGCCCGTTCGATGATGTTTTCCAGCTCCCGGATGTTGCCCGGCCACTGGTAATCCAAAAAGAGCCGTTCCACCTCGGGATGAATCCCGGTAACCGGCGGGCGGCCCCTGCGCTCCGCATTGAATTTATCGATGAAATGGCGTGCCAGAAGCCGGATATCTTCCGGTCGGGCGCTTAGCGGCGGTAGCGGGATATGGACCACGTTCAACCGATAAAACAGGTCTTCTCGGAACCGGCCGGCCGCCACCTCCTCTTTCAATACCTTGTTTGTCGCGGCGATGACCCGGATATCCACGGACAGCGACCGGGAACCGCCGACGCGTTCAAACGTCTTTTCCTGTAGCACTCGGAGCAGCTTGACTTGCAGGTTTTGCGACAACTCGCCGATTTCATCGAGGAAGAGCGTCCCGTTATCGGCGATTTCGAACCGGCCTTTTTTCATGCCGGTGGCTCCGGTAAACGCCCCTTTTTCATGCCCGAAGAGTTCGCTTTCCAGGAGCGTTTCCGCCAGGGCCGAGCAATTGACGGCAATGAACGGGTTTTGCCGCCGGCGGCTGTTAAAATGGATCGATTTGGCCACGAGTTCCTTGCCCGTGCCGCTTTGCCCCTCGATGAGAACCGTGGCGTTCGTGGGTGCCACCTTTTTGATGATTTCAAAAATATCCGTCATCGCCTTGCTTTTGCCGATGATGTTGCCGAATTGAAATTGCAGTTCGACGGCGTCCTGCAGGCGGTGATGTTCGCGCACCACGCGATACAAGGATAGGGCTTTTTTGATGTAGACGATCAGCTGGTCGTTATCAAAGGGCTTCAGGATGTAATTGTGCGCTCCCTTTTGCATGGCTTCGACAGCCTTTTCGACGGAACCATGGGCCGTCATCACAATGACCGGCAGATCGGCGTTTTTTTCTTTGATTCGCTGCAGAAGGGTGATGCCATCCATCTCCGGCATCTTCATGTCGGTGAGGACAAGGTCCACGTCGGAATGCTCCAGGTGATTGAGGGCTTCACGGGCACTGTTCGCGGTAAGGGTGCCGAAACCTTCGTCTTCGATCACGGCGCTGAGGACCAGCGGGTAGTTTTTTTCATCATCAACGATCAGGATGGTGACCATTGAGTTCTTT
>JBJKPT010000384.1:0-3238 GCA_046706045.1 Desulfobacterales bacterium | reverse complement strand
GGTGTAAACTCGCTCTTTTTCCCCGAGGGAAAAACTGCCGTCAAGGGTGGCAAGATTGATGCAGTCCTTGATCACCAGCAGGGCCGTCAGCCGTGAGGGGCGGGCCGTGCGGATCCTCACGTCGCGATCGGTCTCCGCCCAGATCGTATCGAAGTCCACCCCGAGCCGTTGGGCCTGGCGCCGGACATAGTCGAATTCCGGCGGTCCGTTTTGCGGATCGGCCTTGGCAACGGTCACCAGCAGCCGGACGTAGAGTTGCGGATCGAAGTCGGCCGTCTCCGTCGTCACGAAATTCAGTTCCATCGTGGTGTCTCCCCCTGATCGTTGGATCGCCCGATGCCCGAGCCGAGGCCCTCCCGTGGGCAGGCGCCGCGACGCGAAGCGCACTATAGTGGATCGTGGCGGGGGACGCAAGGTTTCCTGCGAATCCGGTCACCGGTTGTCACCGGGCGGCGCCGAGAGGCTGGAAAAGACGCTCGGATGTTGACCTGTCCGGGGAATCGCCATATAGGAAGGCTTCCGACCGGGGCGGAGGAAGGGGTCGGGAAAACCGGAAGCCGTGAACACAATGGGGGAACCGATGAAAAAACAAACGCTTATTCGCAGCACTCTGTTGGCGGCCGCAATGATTTTCGCAAGCCTCGCCACCGTGTCCGGGGCCGTCGCCAAGGATTTCAAATTCGGGCTGTTGATGGTCGGGCCGTACAACGATCATGGCTGGAGCCAGGCCCATTACGAAGCCGGCAAGTACGTGGAAGCGAAGGTCCCGGGCACCAAGATGATCTACATCGACAAGGTGAATCCGGTGGACCGGCCCGGGGTCACCATTCCCATGCTGGTCGACGATCTGGTGGAAAAAGGCTGCAAGCTGATCATCGCCAACTCCGACGATATGAAAGACGGCACCCGGGAGGCCGCGCTGCAGCACCCGGACATCGATTTCATTCACGTTTCCGGAGATGACGTCCTCACGGGCAAGGCCCCGAAAAACCTCACCAACATCATGGGCCGCATGATCTATGGCAAGATGATGGCCGGCTTTGCCGCCGCCATGACCACCCGGACCGGCAAGATCGCCTACCTGGGACCATTGGTCAACGATGAAACCCGGCGCCTGGCCTCGTCCGCCTACCTCGGCGCCAAATACGCATGGACCCATGTGCGCCACAAGGATCCCAAAGACCTCCATTTCAAGGTGACCTGGATCGGGTTCTGGTTCAACATTCCGGGGGTGACCGCCGACCCGACCCAGGTGGCCCAGAATTTTTACAACACCGGCTACGACGTCGTGCTTTCGGGGATCGACACCACCGAGGCCCTGGTGGTGGCAGGGCAGCAACGCCATGAGGGAAAAACCGTCTGGGCCATCCCCTACGACTACGAGGGTGCCTGTGAAAGCGCCGAAAACGTCTGCCTGGGAGTACCCTACTTCAACTGGGGACCGCTCTACGTCCACTTCGTCAAGGCCGTCATGGCCGGCACCTGGAAATCCGAATGGGTCTGGTCCGCACCCGACTGGAAAAACATCAACGACCCGGACACCAGCCCCGTGGGCTTCAAGATGGGCGACGCCCTTTCGGCCAGGGCCCGCAAGGCCCTCACCGGATTTATCCGAGGCCTGGGCGACGGAAGCATCCAGCCCTTCACCGGACCGCTCAACTACCAGGACGGGACGGCGTTCCTGAAACCCGGCGAACGGGCCACGGATAAGCAGATCTGGTACATGAAACAGCTCCTGCAGGGAATGGTCGGCCAGAGCAGCGCCAAGTAGGGTCCATCCATGGATGGCCCTTTTGGCCTTGATCGCGAGTGCAGGCCCGATGCGAGTTCGCGGGCCTGCATTTTTCGTCTCCGATCCCCGGGGCACGAGATCCCCACCCGTGGGTGTCCGGTGTTCCATTTCGCACACCATGATCATCGCGCTCGAGAACATCCATAAGCACTTCGACCGGATCCATGCCAACGCCGGAATCGACATGACCCTCCGGCCCGGCACCGTTCATGCCGTCTTGGGAGAAAACGGGGCCGGCAAGAGCACCCTGATGAAGATCCTGGCGGGCTTCATCCGGCCATCGAGCGGCACGATCCGTGTCGACGGCCGGCCGGTGGCCATCGCTTCGCCCCGGGACGCCGCGGCCCTCGGCATCGGGATGCTCTACCAGGACCCGCTGGATTTCGCTTCCCTGACGGTGCTGGAAAATTTCATCGTGGGTCTTGCCCGGGAACGCGGCGAGGGCCGTCGATCCCAGACGGACCGAATCGTCCGGCTCTGCAGCTGAATGGGTTTTTCCCTGGATCCGCACCGGACGGTGCGGGGGCTGACCATCGGGGAACGCCAACTACTGGAAATGATCCGCCTGCTGGCCCGGGGCACCCGGCTGTTGATTCTCGATGAGCCGACCACGGGCATTTCAAACCTTCAGAAAGACGCCTTGTTCACTGCCCTGAAAACCCTTGCCGCCGAGGGCAAAACCGTTGTGGTCGTTTCCCACAAACTCGAGGACGTGGAGCAACTCTGCGATCGGGTCACGGTGCTTCGTCACGGCCGCGTGCGGGGACACATGGCGCGCCCCTTCGATACGCCGGCACTGCTTGCGATGATGTTCGACACGGCGCCGGTTCCGCCGAGCCGGTCCCATCGGGATGGCGGAGAAACGATCCTCGATATGGCCGGTGTGACCGCTCGCGGGGGTCGCGTGGGATTGCACGACTGTTCTTTTTCGGTACGGGCCGGGGAAATGGTCGGCCTTGCCGGTCTCGAAGGCAGCGGTCAGGAATTGCTCTTGAGGACCGCGGCCGGACTGGTGCGGCCCCGCACCGGACGGGTCCGTTTCATGAGCGAGGACCTGACCGGCCGGCCCTACCGGGATTTTTCCGATCGAGGGGTTGCTTTCTTGCCGTCGGACCGTCTGACCGAGGGTCTGGTGCCCGCCATGACCATCACCGAACATTGGGCCCTCACCACGGATCGCCGGCGATTCCTCATCCCCTGGCAACGGGCCGCTCGCCGGGCCGAGAAAGGCATCGCGCGCTTCCGGGTGAGGGGCCGGCCCGATGATCCGGTGGCGGCCCTTTCCGGCGGAAATCAGCAACGCCTCCTGTTGTCGCTGTTGCCCGAGCAACCGAAACTACTGTTGCTGGAAAATCCTACCCGGGGGCTCGACATGGAATCCGCCAACTGGGTCTGGGAGCAACTGGCCGCCTTTTGCCGCCACGGGGTCGCCATCGTCTTCAGCAG
>JBJKPT010000383.1:0-3807 GCA_046706045.1 Desulfobacterales bacterium | reverse complement strand
CTTTTATCGGGGAGGCGAAGGCGTACTTTCGGCTGTTGGCTTATGCGGAAAAGGCCGAAGAAGAAAAGGTTCCTCAAATCGCCTTGTTGTTTCGCGCCATCGCCGATGCCGAACGGGTCCACGCCATCCGGCACATGAACCTGATGAAAGCGATCCTGGTCAAAGATACCGACACGAATTTGGAAAAATCGTTTCAACGGGAAACCTCGATCAGTGAAAACGAATACCCGGAGTTCCTAAAAGATGCGGAAGCCGAGGGCGAAAGCGCGGCCGCCCTGGCCTTCAGCCATGCCCGGGACGCCGAATCCTATCATGCGAAATTGTATGAACAGGCCATTTACCATGTCATCCGCGACGAGGTGAAAGCCTACCATGTCTGCCAGGTTTGCGGCTATGTCACCGACAAAAAGATCCCCAACACGTGTCCGGTGTGCGGCGCACCGAAAGAAAAATTCAAAACCATCGAACGTTGATTCGACATTTCCGGATGATATTTTCATCTTTGCCGGCCACCGATTGCCAGTTGTCAACGGGACCGGGACGGGTTATGGAGATTTCTGCGCCATGAGACGACCGCCAGGAAACCTGTCTGAAAATACCGAATCGGGGTGCTGTTCGAACGGATGGCGCGTTAAAGCGCCGGAGACGGTTTGCTGCGGAGCGCCCGCCTGAGAAAGGGTTTCCGTCGAGTCCGTGGCCGCTTCACGCAGCGGGTGACCACGAGCCAAAAACCTGGAGGTGGATGATCGTGCGGATACTACTCGTTGAAGACGATTTGAGAATCGCCACATTTATCATCAATGGATTCAAACAGGCCGGATATGTCGTCGACCATGCCACGGACGGCCAGGAGGGACTTCACATGGCCGTCAGCAAAACCTATGACGTGGCCGTGATCGATATCATGCTCCCGAAGCTCGACGGCTTGAGCCTGATTGAGAATTTGAGGATCCAGAACATCAATACGCCCGTGCTGATCCTGAGCGCGAAGCAATCCGTGGACGACCGGGTCAAAGGCCTCCAGACGGGAAGCGACGAATACCTCACCAAGCCCTTTGCCTTCACCGAGCTCTTGGCGCGGGTTCAGGCCTTGATTCGGCGGGGGGTGAGCCCGATGCAGATCACCTGTCTCACCGTCGGGGATCTCTCGCTCGATCTTTTTCATCGGGAGGTGGCGCGATCCGGCCAAGCCATCGAGTTGCGGCCCCGGGAATTTACACTTCTCGAGTATTTGATGCGCAATGTCGGACGGGTGGTCTCGAAAACGATGATTCTCGAACACGTCTGGGACTATCATTTCGATCCCCAGACCAACGTCGTGGATGTGCTGGTTTGCCGACTGCGGAACAAAGTGGACAAGGGCTATCGCGAAAAGATGATTCATACCATCCGAGGGGTGGGTTATGTCCTTAAAGTCCCTTAGCCGCATGCGGAAGTCCATCGCCTTCCGCCTGACCATTTGGTTTTCCATCCTGTTTCCCCTGAGTTCGATTGTGTTTTTCGGTTTAATCTATTTCCGCCTTTCGTCTTACATCAACCGAAAAGATCGGGAGACCATCGAGGCAAAGCTGGAAGAATACGCCGCGCAATACACCAGCGGGGGAATCAAGGCGTTGGGGGAGGAGGTTCGCCTTGAGAACCGGATCAACAAGGGGATCACCTTTTACGTACGGGTTGCGGGGCCGCAAAACAATACCATTTTCGAGAGCGTACCCCAACCCGCGGCAATGTTCGACTACAAGTCCATTTCGCGCGACAACACCTTCGACCGGTGGATTTTCCTGGTGTCGGGAAAAAACCATGAAATCGCGGAGGTGCGGTCGAAGCGGTTGCCCGACGGCGCCATTCTACAGGTCGGGAAAAGCACCAAAAACCGCGAGATCCTTCTGGCGCGGTTCCGGGAAATCTTTGCCGGCGTCATGATCCCCGTCATTCTTTTGGGATTTGTCGGCGGGGCCCTGCTCTCCTTCAAGGCCTTGAAACCCATTCATAATCTCATCCACACCGTTGCTTCCATCGATACGGGAAAGATGCACGCCCGGGTTCCGGAAAGCCACACGGACGACGAACTCGAGGAGTTGACCGTTCTTTTCAACGGCATGTTGGAAAAAATCGAGACCCTCATCAACGGCATGCGCAACTGCGTGGACAATGTGGCGCACGACCTGCGCACACCCATCACACGGCTTCGCGGGATCGCCGAGATGGCGTTGCAGGCCGAGGAAGGCTGGGATTGCCTTTGCGAGGCGCTGATGGACTGCGCGGAGGAGTCGGAGAACATTCTAACCATGTTGAACACCCTGATGGATATTTCCGAAGCGGAAACCGGGGTGATGCGACTCAAGGTGGAAACGGTGGATCTTTCAACGCTGTTTCGCGCCGTCGCCGATTTATACAAGTACGTTGCGGAAGACAAAAACATTGCGGTCTCTGCGGACTGCCCCGAGGACTTGAACTTGCGTGGCGATTCCAACCGCATCCGCCAAGTCCTCGCCAACCTGCTCGACAACGCCATCAAGTACACCTCACCGGGGGGTAGCGTTGCCCTGAGCGCCCGCTGCCACGGGAACGGCGTCGAGATTTCCGTGAAAGACGACGGCGAAGGCATTGCGGCTGAAGAGATCCCCCGAATCTGGGAGCGGCTCTACCGGGTCGACAAAAGTCGCTCGTGCCAGGGATTGGGACTTGGGTTAAGCCTTGTAAAAGCCATCGTTCACGCTCATGGAGGAACCGTGGAGGTTATCAGCGAACCCGGAAATGGATCCCAATTTTTGATCCACCTTCCCGCCGAGATTCCCACGCCTTGAGGTTTCGGCCAATCCTTTCAATTTGGTAATCTTCGAGCAATAAAAAGGCCATGTTTGCGCAAGCGTGCCGTAATCTCAAATCCATCATATCGTAATTCTCACGCCAGAATAACGTAATCTTAGCGCAATTCCCCGGCAAGATCCCCGCGATATAATGATCTGAAAGGCATAGAAGAGAAAAGCCTGGACAACCCTTTGATCCTGCAAACTTCGAAATTGGTCACCATACACCTTAATGGGGAGGGGCGTTAAGATGATCATTCATCATGTAGCGCAATATTTCGGCCTGATCACGTTGGGATTCATCGTCAGCACATACGGAACCCTTATCGGTGCCGGCGGCGGTTTTGTGCTGATGCCGTTGCTGCTCCTGATTTATCCTCATGAAGACCCTCACCATCTGACGGCCATCTCCCTCGCGGTAGTTTTTCTCAACACCATCTCCGGGACGACCGCCTACGCGCGGATGAAGCGGATCGATTACAAGTCCGGCTTGATCTTTGCGGCCGCGACCCTGCCCGGGGCGCTGTTCGGGGTTCTGACAACGGCCGCGGTATCCCGGCGATTGTTCGAAAGCGCATTTGCGATTTTTCTGATCGGCTTGGCGTTGTTTATGATTCTCAAGCCGAAATCGGACACGCCGGTCAAACGCGACAACGACAAATTGCCGGCCCATCAGGGCAAGACATGCATGAAAATGATGGCCAACGGCATGATCTTTGAGTACTCTTATAACCGGCTGCTGGGCATCGTGGTGTTCTTTGTGCTCGGTTTCGTTGCGAGCTTTTTCGGCATCGGCGGTGGGAGCCTGATCGTTCCGACATTGGCCTACATGCTGAGCTTCCCGGTGGCGATCGCCGCGGCCACCTCTCAGTTCATCGTGGCCATCTTGACAGCCGGCGCCACCCTGTCGCATCTTTGGATCGGCTCGTTTCACACCGGTTTCCACCGAATCATCGCCCTGGGGATCGGCATGCTGACCGGCGCCCAATTGGGTGCC
>JBJKPT010000382.1:0-4993 GCA_046706045.1 Desulfobacterales bacterium | reverse complement strand
ATTACCTGGGCAAGGAAACCGTACAGAATATCCTCGCTTTTCGTTTCGGGAATGCCCTTTTCGAGCCGATCTGGAATCGTCAGTTTATCGATCACATTCAGATCACCGTGGCCGAAGAGGTGGGGGTTGGTCACCGCGGGGCGTACTATGAAAAGGCCGGGGCGTTGCGGGACATGATCCAGAACCACCTGCTGCAGATTCTTTGCCTGATCGCCATGGAGGCGCCGGTCTCGTTTAACGATAACGAAATACGCAACAAAAAGGTGGATGTGCTGCACGCCATACGGCCCATCCCGCCGGACACGGTGCACCGGTTTGCCGTGCGCGGCCAGTACGGTGCCGGAAAAATCAACGGCGAAACCGTTAATGGGTATCATGACGAAGAAGACGTCGCCGAAAATTCGTCCACGGAAACCTTCGTGGCCGCGAAATTTTACGTGGACAACTGGCGATGGCAGGGCGTTCCGTTTTTTCTGAGAACCGGCAAACGGCTGCCGGCGAAAATTTCAGAGATTCTCATTCAGTTCAAACCCGTCCCCCATCAAGCGTTTCCGACTGCCGCGACCCTGGATTTGCGCCCCAACCGGCTTTTGATCGCCATCCAGCCCGAAGAGGGAATTTTGCTCCGATTCCAGGTCAAAAAGCCCGGTCCGATGATGCATCTTTCCCCGGTGATGATGCAGTTTTACTATCGGGAAGCCTTCAAAGTGGTACCGCCGGAAGCCTACGAGACGCTGCTTCTCGATATCATGAAAGGGGATGCCACGCTTTTTTTGCGCCGGGATCAGACGGAAGCGGCCTGGTCGGTGATCGCACCCATCATGGAGGTCTGGAACACCGTGAAATCAGCAGATTTCCCCAATTACCCGGCGGGTACCTGGGGGCCGGAAGCGGCCGACATTCTGATTGCCCAGGACGGGATCAGTTGGGTAACCCCCACCGGCCTTCAATGCCAGGACGATACGGCCGTGTGCCGGATCATCTCGGCGCCGCGGTTATGATTCGCACCCTGCCGAATCCGGAATCGGTGTGTCGGGAAGCGGCCGCGCTGGTTGTGCGTCGGGCTCGACTTTCCGTAACCCGGCGGCAGCGCTTTGTCGTGGCGCTCTCCGGCGGGCACACCCCCCGGCGTCTCTACGAGATGCTGGCCGGGCCGCCCTATCGTGACGAGGTCGCCTGGGAAAAGACCCACGTTTTCTGGGGTGATGAGCGCTGCGTTCCGGTCGATGACGGGCGGAGCAACGGTCGGATGGCAAGGGAGGCGCTCCTGGATCATGTTCCCGTACCGCCGACGCAGGTTCACCCGATTTTATGTCATCGAAAACCCGAAATGACCGCTCGACAATACGGCGATCTGTTGCATGATTTCTTTTGCGGGAAAGCGCCGGTCTTTGACCTGATCCTTCTGGGCCTCGGTGAAAACGGGCATACCGCATCGCTTTTTCCGCAGGCGGAAATACTGAAAGATCGTTCTTCATGGACGGCGTCGATTTATTTGGAAGCGCAGGGAATGCACCGGGTGACCCTGATGCCCGCGGTGATCAACCGGGCCCGGCTGGTGGTGTTTCTGGTCACCGGTGATTCCAAGGCCTCTGTGCTAAAAGAGGTCCTCGACGGCCCGGCGGATCCGTTTCGTTTGCCGGCCCAGCTTGTCCGGCCCCGGAGCGGTGAGTTGATCTGGCTTGCGGACAAGGCGGCGGCGGCGCAATTGGATCCGCCCTGAATTCTTCGAATTCGGGTAGATCCATCACGGTTGCCGGAAGTGGAAGGCCGTATCCGGCGATTATGAATCGGAGCGACAGAGACATGAAAAAAAATCCGTTAAATCAATTGGCAGCGTTCGGCCAGTCCATCTGGTTGGACTACATCCGGCGGGACCTGATTACCGGCGGCGGGCTCCGGCGTCTGATCGAGGAAGACGGTCTTAGGGGGATGACCTCAAATCCGGCCATCTTCGAGAAGGCGATTTCCGAAAGCCACGATTACGACGCGGATATTCGGGCCATGGCGCAAAAGGGCAATGACATTGCGGCAATCTACGAAAGCCTCAGCCAGCGCGACGTGCAACGTGCCGCCGATACCTTCCGGCCGCTCTACGACTCAACGGACGGAAACGATGGCTATGTCAGCCTCGAGGTCAACCCCCACCTGGCGCACGACACCGACGGGACGATCGCGGAAGCGCGCCGGTTGTGGGCCGCGCTGAAGCGGCCCAATGTCTTTATCAAGGTTCCGGCGACGAGCGCCGGGCTGCCCGCCATCCGGCAACTGATCAGCGAAGGAATCAACGTCAACGTGACACTGCTTTTCGGATTGCCGCGTTACCGGCAGGTGGCGGAGGCGTACCTCGGCGGCATCGAAGCGCGGGCGGCCCAAGGAAAGGCCGTGAAACCGATCGCCTCCGTGGCCAGCTTCTTTGTCAGCCGCATCGATGCGATGGTGGATCCGCTGCTGGAAAAACAGATTGCCCAGGGCGGCAAGGGCGCGGTCATGGCGGAAGCCGCTCGCGGGCAAGTGGCCATCGCCAGCGCAAAGATGGCCTACCAGATCCACAAGGAGATTTTTACAAGTGAGCGGTTCCGGAAGCTCGCCGCCCGGGGGGCCCGCGTCCAGAGACTGCTCTGGGCGAGCACCAGCACCAAGAATCCCGATTACAGTGACGTGAAATACGTCGAGGCCCTCATCGGTGCGGACACGGTCAACACGGTCCCGTTGGAAACCCTCGATGCCTACCGCGACCATGGCGTACCGGAAGCCCGGCTCGAACAGGATCTCGAAGACGCCCGACGGGTGCTGGAAGGGCTGATCGAAACGGGGATTCGCATCGACGACGTGAGCCGGCAGCTGGAGGAGGAAGGGGTCGCGAAATTCAATGCGCCCTTTGACAAGCTGATGGAGACCTTGGCAAACCGATCCGAAGCGCATTCGCTCCGTGTGAACGGCGCGCCTTCCGCGACCGGTCGTAGCGCTTCTCCTCAGGCCGGTTCCCTGACCGAGCGTCCGGCGTGGAAAGCGCTCCAGGCGCATCACGATGCCATTCAGCGGCTGCATCTGCGGCAGCTCTTCGCCGACGATCCACGCCGCGGGGAGCGACTGAGTGTCGAAGCCGCCGGCATTTACCTCGACTACTCGAAAAATCGTATCACCGACGAAACGATGCGGCTCTTGATGCGGCTGGCCGAGGAATGCGGTCTGCGCGATCGGATCGAGGCGATGTTTCGCGGCGCCGCGATCAACGCGACCGAAAAACGCGCCGTGTTGCACACGGCCCTGCGCGCGCCGAAGAACGAGCGGATCATGGTCGACGGCGCGGATGTTGTGGCCGAGGTGCACGCGGTGCTCGATCGCATGGCCGCCTTCGCGCGCCGGGTCCGCGGCGGCGAGTGGCGGGGACACACCGGAAAACGGATCCGAAACATCATCAACATCGGCAGCGGCGGTTCCGAACTCGGTCCGGTGATGGCTTACGAAGCCCTTCGTCATTACAGCCAGCGCGACCTGACGTTTCGCTTCGTTTCGAACGTGGACGGCACCGACTTTGCCGAAGCAACCCGGGAACTCGACCCGGAGCAGACGCTCTTTATCATCTGTTCAAAGACGTTCACGACACTGGAGACCCTGACCAATGCGCACACCGCCCGCACCTGGTGCGTAAACCGACTCGGAGACGAGCGGGCCGTTGCCAGGCACTTCGTCGCCGTATCGACCAATGCCGAAGGGGTCTCTCGATTCGGCATCGATACGGAGAACATGTTCGGCTTCTGGGACTGGGTCGGCGGGCGCTACTCCATGGACTCGGCCATCGGTCTTTCGACCATGATCGCCATCGGACCCGAAAACTTCCGTGCGATGCTTGCGGGATTTCACGAGATGGATCAGCACTTCCGCAACGCGCCGTTTGCGAAGAATCTGCCCGTGCTCATGGGGATGCTGACGGTATGGAACGTGAACTTCTTCGATGCGCCAACGGTCGCGGTGCTCCCGTACGATCAGTACCTCAAGCGCTTCCCGGCGTACCTGCAACAGTTGACGATGGAAAGCAACGGCAAACACGTCACGCTGGACGGCACGCGCGTCGGTTATCAAACGGCACCCATCTACTGGGGTGAACCCGGCACCAACGGCCAGCACTCGTTTTATCAGCTCATCCATCAGGGAACCCGGTCGATTCCGTGCGACTTCATCGGCTTCTGCCGGAGCTTGAATCCCATCGTCCATCATCACGACCTGCTGATGTCGAACCTCTTCGCGCAGACCGAGGCTCTGGCGTTCGGAAAGACCGCGGATGAAGCCATCGCCGAGGGCATGCCGGAATGGCTTGCCCCGCACCGGGTCTTCGAGGGCAACCGCCCGACCAACACCCTCCTTGCCGAATGTCTGACGCCGGAGACATTGGGGCGATTGGTCTCGTTGTACGAGCACGTCGTCTTCACCCAAGGGGTCGTCTGGAATATCGATTCGTTCGATCAATGGGGTGTCGAGCTGGGCAAAGTGCTCGCCCAGCGGACGATCCCGGAGCTTGAAAGCGCGGGCGAGCCGCAGCTTGCCCATGACAGCTCGACCAACGCGCTGATCCGGCGCTACCGTCGATTCAAGGATGGAAGGCCGTAAGCGATCCCGGGCAATGCGATCGGATCGGCGGCCGGCTCGCCCAAACCGCGAAGCGGTGGCCGATCCGAAACCCATGCGCCATGATGAACACGGCAGGCAGGAGAACCCTGATGATGAAATCCCATTCCAGCCGGCCCGCGGCATCCGAACCGGTGTCCGGATCGTCCACCGCGAAGGACGATCTGAAATCCATTCCCATGCCGGAACTGCAGGCGGCGCTGGGCTCGTCTCCGGACGGCCTCAGCCAGGCCGAGGCGGCAGAGCGGCTGGCCCGATACGGACCGAATGCGCTCGAAGAAAAGCAAACCAATGCATTCCTGAAATTCCTCAGCTATTTCTGGGGGCCTATCCCGTGGATGATCGAGGCCGCCGTGATCCTGTC
>JBJKPT010000381.1:0-10152 GCA_046706045.1 Desulfobacterales bacterium | reverse complement strand
AAGCCTTTGCCACCGGTGGATAAATCAAAACAATCATACCGACACCTCAATTCGAAATCCAAATCCTCTCGGTTGTGGATCTGTTTCTCATTTCGGAACCCGGGACTCAAGGGGTCTCTTGGCAAATGGAACCCGGAGGACGGGGTGTTTTGTTGCGACGCCCTGTGCTATAGGGCGGAATCGACCCCGAGGGCCGGGGCGCTGTGCCTAGGCCGGAACAGATCACGCGTCCGGAGCATCTGGTTGGGATTTGTTTTTTTCGGGATCGGGATCGAAATCGGGATCGAAATCGATTGCGATACCGATTTCGATGATCCCGGCACAAAATCCGGTCCCATTTGCGGCCGAAAGGACGATCATGGCCGAGAAAAAAACCAAATACCCCTGGGGATTGATCGCCCTTGCCATCGGATCGTTGGTGGTGATGGCCGCGGCCAGCCCCATCGATTATTCGGTGACCGCCTGGGTGGGGCACCACAAATGGGCCGGTTTTTCCGAGTTCATGAGCCGGTCGGTGTTCGAGCGGGATGCCTTTGGCGGGGGAGATCCGGTGATCGTCTTTCTGGTGGTGGTGGTGGTTTTCTACGGACTTTCCCTCCGGCGTGAGGCCGGCGAACGGCTTCGCGCTTGGGGACCGAGCCTCGGGTTCATGGTGGCCGGCGGGCTTTTGAGCGCAGCGGTGGCGCTCCATTCCCTGAAATGGCTCACGGCCCGGGCCCGGCCCTACCTGGTCTTCGACGGCCGCGCGCCCTACACCCACAGGTACGCCCTCGGCCCCCCCCTCATCACCCATGGAAGTTACAGGGGGTGCTTTCCCAGCGGGCACACGGCTCAGGCGTTTGCCGTGATGGCCCTTGCCTATGCCCTGGCCGGTGATCCCGGGGCTCCGCTCGGGCGGCGTTGGCTCGGCCGGGCGGTCGGGCTCGTGGCCGTGGTCTATGCCTTGGCCATGGGCACGGCCCGTCTCATGGTCCACGCCCATTGGCTCACCGACGTCCTCGGGGCGATAACGATCTCCTGGCTGACCCTTCATGTCCTTTATTACCACGTGTTGAAGACCCCCCAACGGAGCCTCGCGGCCCGGGGGGCCGGCGGAAGCGATCCCATGGGCCGCGGCTGGGACCTTCTCATGGCCCTTGACCTCACCTTGACCGCGGCCGGGGTCTCCGCCACGGTGGTGACGGCCCGGGCCGCCGGAAACGGCGGCGGCCCCTGGACGATCGGGGCCGTGATCGCGGCCCTGGCCGTCACCGCCCTTGGCGCGCGCCGCGTTTCGGGACGACTCCGGCAGCTGGACCTCCGGTTGGAAGAAGGCGCCCCTTCGCAGGGAAAGGACTCCCTTCCATGACATCCAGGCCGGTAGACCTCGATTCACCCTCGGCCCCGGCCGTTTCTCCGCCGGAGGACGAACCCTGGCTCACCTACGGCCAATGCCGAAAACGGGGGTGGCTCGCCCTTCTCGCCATCGCGGCAGGGGTGGTGGGGATCACCGCGATCCTGGGTGCCCTCGATGCCGACCGTCTGGTTTCGGCCCACTTCTACCGGCCGGGCATCGGCTGGTACCTGGCCCATCGGGAGCCTTGGCAATGGCTCTACGATTACGGCCCGCTGCCCGGAATCGGGGTGGCCGTCGCGGGCTTTATCGCATGGCTTGCATCCTGGGTCCGGCCGAAACTCGCCCGGTGGCGGCCTTACCTCCTGCTTGTGGTCCTCACCATGGTCATCGGCCCGGGGCTCCTCGTCAACGCGATCCTGAAACCCTATTGGGGTCAACCCCGGCCCGCCGAATGCATCGAATTCGGCGGCACGAGCCCCTACCGGCCGGTCTACCGGCCCGGCGGCCCCGGTGCGGGCAGGGCCTTTCCCTGCGGTCACTGCTCGGTCGGCTTCGCCCTGGCCTCCCTTTACTTCCTGTGGCGGCGCAGCCGGCGCCTGGCGGTTATCGGCGGGACCGCGGGCGTGGCCCTGGGCATTTTGCTCAGTGCGACCCGCATCGTCCAGGGCGGCCACTTTCTCACCGACACCATCTGGTCCCTGGCCATCGGCCTCTTCGTGGCCACGGCCCTCTATTATCTCGTCCTCAAGATCCCCGCCGGCGGCTGGAAGCCCCCGCCGCCCCCGGCAGAAAAAACCCCGTGACGGAGAATCATCGATCCCTAATCCTTGATTGGCCGCTACGCGGCGTCCTTGGTCATTTGTCCTTTGTCATTAGTTAAAACCATACCAATGACCAATTAATCCTTAATCCTGAATCCTGAATCCCAAATCCCCCCCATTGCCACGCCATGGCGCATATGGTAGGAGATACCGGCAAATCACCCGGCCCCCATGGGGGCTCTCGATAAAATGAACATTTCCGGCCGGTTGCCGGACTTTTGACACGCACCTTTCCCATGCGATTGGAAACCAACGACTACACCGCCGAGTCCATTGAAGTCTTGAACGGGCTGGAACCCGTGCGCCGGCGCCCGGGAATGTACACGGACACCACCCGGCCCAATCATCTTGCCCAGGAAGTGATCGACAACGGTGTCGATGAGGCCATTGCCGGCTTTGCCACCCGTATCGAGGTCACCCTTTACGAGGACCAGTCCCTGGAGGTGGTGGACGACGGCCGGGGGATGCCCGTGGACATGCATCCCGAGGAAGGCATGTCCGGGGTGGAACTGATCATGACGCGGCTCCACGCGGGGGCGAAGTTTTCAACCAAGAACTACCGGTTTTCCGGCGGCCTGCACGGCGTGGGGGTCTCGGTGGTGAACGCCCTGTCCGAGCGGCTGGAGGTGGAAATCCGGCGGGACGGCACCCGGTACCGGATGGCCTTTGCCAACGGGGACGTCACCGAAGCGCTTGCCCCCATCGGTCCGGTCGGCCAGAAAAACACGGGAACCGCCGTCCGGTTCTGGCCCAACCCCCGCTATTTCGATTCCCCCCGGTTTTTGACCTCGCGGCTCTGCCACGTGCTGCGGGCCAAGGCCGTGCTCTGCCCGGGCCTTCGGATCCGGTTTACGGACAAGACCACCGGCAGCACCGAGGAGTGGGAATTTTCCGGGGGGCTTTCCGAATACCTGGGCCAGCACCTGGAAGGTGAACGGGTTCCGGAGGTTCCCTTCAGCGGGAGCTTTGAAAGCGACCGGGAAACCGTGGATTGGGCCGTGACCTGGATCGTGGACGACGGCGAAACCATCACGGAAAGCTACGTGAACCTCATCCCGACCCCCCAGGGCGGCACCCATGTCAACGGATTCCGCTCCGGGCTGCTCGCCTCGATCCGGGAGTTCTGCGAATTCCGCAACCTCACGCCCCGGGGGGTGAAGCTCGCCCCGGACGACATCTGGGAGCGCTGCGGCTATGTCCTTTCCGTGAAAATGGAAGATCCCCAGTTTTCCGGCCAGACCAAGGAACGCCTGGGCTCGCGCCAAAGCGCCGCCTTTGTCTCCGGGGTGGTGAAGGACGCCTTCAGCCTCTGGCTCAACCAGCACACCGACGTCGGCGAACCGATCGCGGAGATGGCGATCCGAAACGCCCAGCGCCGGCAACGGGCCGGAAAACAGGTGGCCCGGAAGAAGATCACCGCGGGACCCGCCCTGCCCGGAAAGCTCGCCGACTGCGTGCTCCAGGACCCCGGGGAGACGGAACTCTTTCTCGTCGAGGGCGACAGCGCCGGCGGATCGGCCAAGCAGGCCCGGGACCGCCAGTTCCAGGCCGTGATGCCCCTTCGGGGCAAGATCCTCAACACCTGGGAAGTGGAATCGGAGATGGTGCTCGGCTCCAAGGAGATCCACGACATCTCGGTTGCGATCGGGGTGGACCCGGCCGCATCCGATATCTCGGGGCTCCGCTACGGCAAGATCTGCATCCTGGCCGATGCGGATTCCGACGGCCTGCACATCGCCACCCTGCTCTGCGCCCTGTTTCTGCGCCATTTCCAGCCCCTGGTGGCCGCCGGCCACATCTTCGTGGCCATGCCGCCGCTTTACCGCATCGACGCCGGCAAGCAAATCCACTTCGCCCTGGACGAATCCGAAAAGCAGGGAGTGATCGACCGGATCCGCGCCAAGCAGCCGGCGGCGAAGATCAACGTGGTCCGGTTCAAGGGGCTCGGCGAGATGAATCCCATGCAGCTGCGGGAGACCACCATGGCCCCGGACACCCGCCGCCTGGTGCGCCTGACCCTGACCGATACGGAATTGACCACCGGGGTCATGGACCTCCTCTTGGCCAAGCGCCGGGCCTCCGATCGCCGGCAGTGGCTGGAGACCAACCGGGCCCCGGCGGCCTGATCCGAGGATCCCATTTTCGCAGCTCCGGTAATATCGAACCGCGACGAATGCCGGGTTCCGGAGCCCGTATCCCGCGCGGCTTATTTGATTGAAATCACCGAAACGGCCTTTGCCCATGACGACCGAAGAGATCATTTTGGAAACGACCCAACCGCCCGCCGACGGACTCGAAGAACTGCCCATGGCCCGCTTTTCCGAGCGGGCCTACCTGGAGTACGCCATGTACGTCATCCTGGACCGGGCCCTGCCCCATGTGGGCGACGGGCTGAAGCCGGTCCAGCGGCGCATCGTCTACGCCATGTCGGAACTGGGCCTGAAGGCCACGGCCAAGTTCAAGAAATCGGCCCGCACCGTGGGCGATGTCCTGGGCAAATTCCACCCCCACGGCGATACGGCCTGCTACGAGGCCATGGTGTTGATGGCGCAGCCCTTCTCCTACCGGTACCCGTTGATCGACGGCCAGGGCAACTGGGGCTCGCCGGACGATCCCAAGTCGTTTGCCGCCATGCGCTACACGGAGTCGCGGCTCGCGCCCTATGCCGAGATCTTCCTCCGGGAACTCGGCCAGGGCACGGTGGAATGGGTCCCTAATTTCGACGGCACGTTGAACGAACCGGCCCAACTGCCGGCACGGCTCCCGAACGTGCTCTTGAACGGCACCACCGGCATCGCCGTGGGCATGGCGACCGACATCCCCTCCCACAACCTCGGCGAGGTGGGCAGGGCCGTGATCCATCTGCTGGATCATCCCAAGGCCACCGTCGAGGATCTCTGCGAAATCGTCCAGGGTCCGGATTTTCCCACCGAAGCCGAAATCATCACCCCCCGGGAGGAACTCCTCGACATGTACCGCAAGGGGTTCGGCTCCTTGCGGATGCGCGCCGTGTATACCCGGGAAAACGGCGATATCGTGGTGACGGCCCTCCCCCACCAGGTCTCGGGCGGCAAGGTGCTCGAACAGATCGCGGCCCAGATGCAGGCCAAAAAACTTCCCATGGTGGCCGATCTGAGGGATGAATCGGATCACGAAGACCCGACACGGCTCGTCATCGTGCCCCGATCCAACCGGATCGACGCCGAAGCCTTGATGAACCACCTGTTTGCCACCACCGATCTCGAGCGCACCTACCGGGTCAACATGAACGTCATCGGCATCGACGGCCGGCCCCAGGTGAAATCCTTGAAGGCGATGCTCGACGAATGGCTCACCTTCCGCACGGAAACGGTCCGCCGGCGGCTCCGCCACCGTCTGGAAAAGGTCATCGACCGGCTTCACATCCTCGAAGGACTCGAAATCGCCTTTCTCAACATCGACGAGGTCATCGCCATCATCCGCTCCGAGGACACCCCCAAGCCGGTCCTGATGGCGCGCTTCGGGCTGAGCGATCGCCAGGCCGAGGCCATCCTCGAACTGAAACTGCGCTATCTGGCCAAACTCGAGGAGGAAAAAATCCTTGCCGAAGAAAAGGAATTGGCCGAGGAGCGGCGGCGGCTGGAAAAAATCCTCGATTCGCCGGCACGGTTGAAGACCCTGATCAAGAAGGAGATCGAGGCCGATATCGCCGCCTACGGCGACCCCCGGCGCTCGCCCATCGTGGCCCGGACCGAAGCCCAGGCCATCCGCCAGGTCGACATGGTGCCCGCGGAGCCGGTGACCATCGTGCTCTCGCAGAAGGGCTGGGTCCGCTCGGCAAAAGGCCACGATGTGGATCCGGACAGCCTCGGCTACAAGGCGGGCGACCGGTTTCTCGCCGCGGCGAAGGGCCGGAGCAACCAGCCGGCGGTGTTTCTCGACTCGACGGGCCGAAGCTACGCGATCCCGGCCCACACCCTGCCCTCGGCCCGGGGCCAGGGGGAACCCCTCACCGGCCGCCTGAGCCTTCCGGCGGGGGCCGACATCCTGGCCGTGCTTGCCGGAGAAGCGGAACGCCGTCTCCTTCTCGCAAGCGACGCCGGCTACGGGTTCATTTGCACCTTGAACGACCTCGTCTCCAAAAACCGCACGGGAAAGGCCCTGCTGAGCCTTCCCGCCAACGCCCTGCCCCTTGCGCCGCTCGGCGTTTCCGATGCCCTGGACGAACGGCTGGTCGCCGTCACGAGCGAGGGCCGGATGCTGATGTTTCCCGTGGGCGAGCTTCCGGTCCTGCCCCGGGGAAAGGGGAACAAGATCATCCACATCCCGCCGTCCCAGGCCGCGGCCCGAAAGTCCGTTCTTGACCGGCTGATCCTGTTGCCCGCCGGGCACCTTCTCGTGGTCCATGCCGGCAAACGCTTCCTGAGCCTGAAAGACGGCAATCTCGAAAACTTCGCGGGAAAGCGCGGCCAGCGTGGAAAATTCCTGCCCCGCGGATTCCGGAACGTGACCCGCATCGAGGCCCAACCGCTCCAGCCCGCGACCGCGATGCCCTGATTGGAACTGCGTTTGATTTCGATCGGAGGGGTTGTTTCATCGCGGGGGGCACACGCCGCGCGTGCCCTGGTGGCAGGGGGAACGGACGCTGCACCATGCCCGATGGATGGTCGGGCACGAGCATCGTGCCCCTGCATCGAGATTGTGGGTGCCGATGGTTCGGTGTCGATCGGTAACCCGTTTTTTGGGAAATCGGCTCTCGGGCCCGGGCCATCCGTTTGCGGTTTTCCCCCGCAGGGGCACGCCGTGCGTACCCCCGACGGCGGACGGCCCGGGGCCGGAAGGGATCAGGAGGAGGCGACGACCTTGAGGGGTTCGACCTCGCGCTGCCAGTAGGGATTGATGAGGTCTTCAAAGATCGCCATGGCGGCGGCGGCCCCCTGGCCGGTCGCGGTGACGATCTGCTTGTAACCGCCCTCCACGTCGCCGGCGGAATAGATCCCGGGGATGTTCGTGCGGTGTTTGTCGTCGTGGGCGATGAACCCGTCCTGGTTCAAATCCACACCGATCTTTCTGGCAAGGTCCACGGCCGGCGTATAGCCGATGGCCATGAAGACCCCGTCGACAGGTATCTCCTCGGTCTTTCCCGAGCGGGTGTTTTCCACGAGGATCGCCTCGACCCGCTTTTCACCGCGGATTTCGCGCACCTCGGTGTTCCAGAGGATCGGGATCCCGGCATCGGTGAGCTGCTTGACCAGAAAATCCTGGGCCCGCAGGCTGTCGCGGCGATGGATCAGCCGGACATCCACCCCCATGTGGAAAAGGTGCAGGGCTTCGGTGACGGCGGAATTGCCGCCGCCCACCATCACGACCCGCCGGTTCTTGAACAAGGGCCCGTCGCAGGTGGCGCAATAGCTCACCCCGCGGCCGGCCAGCCGCTGCTCCCCGGGCACCCCCAGGAAACGATGCCGGGCCCCGGTGGCCAGCAGAACGGTCCGGGTGTGAAACTTGCGACGGGAGGTGGTCACGACGATGGGATCGCCGGATTCGATGTCCCTGACCGTCTCGCCCTGAAAGATCTGGCAGTATTCCAGGGCATGGCTCACCATGATGTCCACCAGGGTCTTTCCGCCGACCTGGGTAAACCCCGGATAGTTTTCCACGACGGGGGTCAGCGCCACCTGCCCGCCCAGGGCGTCGCGCTCCACGATCGCCGCGGTGAGCCCGCTGCGCTGGGCGTAGATGCCGGCGGTCAGGCCGGCCGGCCCCCCGCCGACGATCACCAGATCGTTTTCCACCAGCTCCGCATCGATTTCCGGGATGAACACCGTTACCGGTTCCAATTTCTGCAGGGAGGCGGCGAAAACCTCCTCGGACTGGGCCCCCATGCCGATCAGCACGTCGTTTGCAAAGGCCTGCGGGACGCTGTGGGCCTCATACTGATCGGCCAATTCCGGTTTGCACTGAATGTCGATGATCTCCACCGACACCAGATCCGGCCGTTCGATGGCCGCATTGACGGCATTGACCGCCTCCTGGGGGCAATACGGACAGGTGGGGCTCACGAAAACCTTGACCCGGCGGGGGGCATCGATCGCCTTCAACACCCGTTTGGCCTCGCCTCCGAGGCGGCTTTCGCCCGTTCCCACGAGCAGCAGGGTTTCGAGAAACGTGCGGGCCTCCTCGCCCAGCGGCGCCCCGAGCCAGCGGATCGCGTACCTCTCCGGTGCGACGAGCAGCGTCGGGGTGGAATTCACCCCCCATTTGCGGGCCAGCTCATGATCCGGGCCGTATTCCCGAAAATGGATCTTGTCCGTCAGTTCCCGAAAGGCCCGCACGATCTGCCGATTGGCCTGGACAAAAAGCTCATCGTCGCGGGGGGAGGAAAAAAGGTAAAGATCGATCCCATGCGGGAGCTGGGAAAACGTCTTTCGAAGCTGTTCGAATATCGCCTGCTGTTGGGCGGTCTCGGCGTTTTGCCGGGCATCGGTCGATTGCGTCATGGTCGAATTCTACTGATCCGTGCAGGGCGCCCGATTTTTTTTCGCGGCCGCAAGCGGCCTTGCGGCACGGGCGCCATGGATTGCCTGTCAAAGCGACAAACCCGTTGAAAAGCGGTGTTTTCCAATGTAGGGAAAACCCCGGCCGCTGTCAACGGTACCCCCTTCCAGGACAGATTTTTCCAACCTTGACAGGGGGTTGTCCGCAAGTCATATTGTCGGTCGATATTCGGAAACCTTACGGAGGCCCTCGTTTCCCATGTTGTTCAAACTGATTTTGGCGTTTACCCTGATTCCGGTGGTGGAGCTGGCCCTGTTCATCAAGATCGGCAGCATCATCGGCTTCCTGAACACCATCGCCATCGTCCTTTTCACCGCCGTTGCCGGGGCGGCCCTGACCCGCCGGCAGGGACTGGAAACCATGCGCCGGGTGCACGAACGGCTCCAGCAGGGCGAAATGCCGGCCGAGGAATTGATCGACGCGATGCTCATCTTCGTGGCCGGCGTCCTCCTGATGACGCCGGGATTTCTCACCGACCTGATGGGGCTTCTCCTGTTGCTCCCCTTCGCCCGCGTCCACTTCAAGCGCTGGCTGCGGCGGCGGTTCGACCGCTGGCTCCAATCATCGACCATAGAGATCCAACGTTTCCCCTGAAAGTTACACGCCATGGCGAAATCGAACGCCGAGCCGGAACCCGGACCCCGGAGACCGGCCCGGGTATGGCAATACGAGCTGCCCGGCGGCTGGACGGTGCTCGCCGGCCGCACCGACGCGGACAACGACCGGCTGAGCCTTTCGGAGGCCGGCCCGAACGACTGGTGGTTTCACGTTCACGGCATGCCGGGAAGCCACGTCCTCCTTCGCCACCGCCCGGATGCCGAACCGGACCGGCACGTGATCCGGGCCGCCGCGGCCATCGCCGCCTGGCACAGCAAGGCCCGGCAAGGGGGAAAGACCGCCGTGGCGTGCACCCGCGCCCGGTACGTCACCAAACCTGCCGGCGCGAAACCGGGAACGGTCCAGATCCGAAAGGAGACGGTGATGCTGGTGCGACCGGAACTGCCCGGTCCCCCGAATCCCGAACCTTGAACCTTATCCCTTATTCCTCTATCCTCCAATAACGGTGTGGCCATGGCGGGCATCAAGGATCCAAAACAGGTCGCGCGGTTCATCGATTACGTGATCGGACGGCGGCCGGACGAATTCGGGCTCGTGGCCGACGCGGGGGGCTGGATCCGGTCCAAAGATCTTTTGAAGGTCTTCTCCGAGGAAAAGGATCTTCCCCACGTCCGGATGGCGCACCTGAACGAAATCCGCCTCACCCTCAAGGATCCTCCCTTCGAACTGGAAGAAACCCGCATCCGTTCCCGTTGCCGGGATCACCTGCCCTCGGCCGTGGCGGTGACCGCCGTACCCAAGCTGCTTTACACGGCCATCCGGCGCCGGGCATGGCCCCACGCGGCCGCCCGCGGGCTGGCCTGTCACGGGGAGGAGGCTCCCATCGTTCTGACCGCCGAG